>DATFCF010000649.1:0-2739 GCA_035253445.1 Mycobacterium sp. | reverse complement strand
TGGCTTCCGGCGCTTTTCCGGACCTCGCTCGGGCTGCAAGTTGATCAATACACCCGAGATACGGGTGTTCTCAAGCGCTTTGAGCGTCTTGGGGGGCAGCTTGGCCGGCAGCTCGACGAGCGAATGGTCGGGCTTGATGGTGATGTGGCCGAAGTCGCTGCGGTGCAGGCCTCCCTCGTTGGCGATGGCGCCGACGATGTGGCCGGGACCGACCTTGTGCCGCTTGCCGACCGCGATGCGATAGGTGGTCAAGCCCTCCCGCGGCTTGCGGTCCGGCCGCTCCTTGCGCGGCGGCCGATCGTCGCGGTCGCGCGCACGCCGCTGATCCGGCGGCGGCTCGACCATGAAGAACTGCTCGCCATCGCGGACCTGCGCCGCCAGCGCGGCGGCGATGTCGACCATCGGCACGTCGTTCTCGCGCCCGTATTCCTCGATCAGGCTGCGGAACAAGTCGACCCCCGGCGCATTGAGCGCGTCGGTGATCGAGTCGCGGAACTTCGCGGCCCGTTGCGCGTTGACGTGCTCCACCGTCGGCAGTTCTGCCTCGATCAGCTTTGAGCGGGTTGCCTTTTCGATCGCCTTGAGCAGGTGGCGCTCGCGCGGCGTGACGAACAGCAGCGCAGCGCCCGACCTTCCCGCGCGCCCCGTGCGTCCGATGCGGTGCACATAGGACTCCGTGTCGTTCGGGATGTCGTAATTCAGCACGTGCGAGATGCGTTCGACATCCAGTCCGCGGGCCGCCACATCGGTGGCGACGAGAATGTCGACAGTGCCGTCCTTCAGCGCCGCGATCGTGCGCTCACGCTGCGCCTGCGGAATGTCACCGTTGATTGCGGCTGCGGAAAACCCTCGGGCCCGCAGCTTTTCGGCCACCTCTTCGGTGGCCTGCTTGGTGCGGACGAACACGATCATCGCGTCGCCCTGCTCGACCTCGAGCACCCTGGTCAGGGCGTCCATCTTGCGCGGACCGGCCACCTGGATGTAGCGCTGCGAAATATTCTCCGCCGTCGTGGTTTTCGCCTTGACGTTGACCTGAACAGGATCATGAAGGTATTTCGTCGTGATCTTGCGGATGGCCGCCGGCATGGTCGCCGAGAACAACGCCACCTGCTTGTACTCCGGCGTGTCGGCGAGGATCCGCTCGACGTCCTCGGCGAAGCCCATCTGCAGCATCTCGTCGGCCTCGTCGAGCACCAGGTAGTCGAGCCGGGACACGTCGAGGGTGCCGCGCTCCAAGTGGTCGATCACCCGGCCCGGTGTGCCGACGACGACGTGCGCGCCACGCCGCAGGCCTGCCAGTTGCACTCCGTAGGACGATCCGCCGTAGATCGGCAGCACGTTGACCTGAGGTAGGTGCGCGCCGTAGCGGCTGAACGCCTCGGCGACCTGCAGCGCCAGCTCCCGGGTGGGGGCGAGCACCAGGGCCTGCGTGGTCTTGCTGGTGGTGTCGATCTTGGACAGGATCGGCATGGCGAACGCAGCGGTCTTGCCCGTGCCGGTCTGCGCCAGGCCGACGACATCGGAACCCGCCATCATCGCCGGGATGACCGCGGCCTGGATGGCTGAGGGCGACTCGTAGCCGACGTCAACAACCGCCTGCAGCACCGATGGGTGAATCTGCAGGTCGGCAAAGGTCAGATCGGCGGGCGAATCAGCAAGGTCCGCGTCCGGTTCGGAGGACGTCATTGCCTGAAGAGTCTAGTGGTACCGCACCCCGACTTCCCGCAGCGTGCCTGGGTGATCGCCGTCGCCGATGGCGGTACGGTTCTCGACTGTGAAATTGGCGGTCGTGATCGGCGCTGCCGCGCTGGCAGTCGCGGCATGCGGCTCTGGCGATTCGACCGTCTCCAAGACACCCGAGCCGACCGTCACCTCCCCTGCCCCGGCGCCCGCTCGACCTCCGGCGACGACCGCGGTTCCCGCGCCGACCGTGACCCCGGCGCCGGACCCCTGCGAGATCAATTTGGCTGCACCCGAGATCGCCAGGGCGGTTTCGGGGCTGCCCCGCGACCCGCGCAGCAATCAGGGCTGGAACCCCGAGCCGCTGGCAGGCAACTACAACGAGTGCGCGCCGTTGTCGGCCGTGATCGTCAAGGCCAACACCAATGCCGAGAACCCGAACACCCGCGCCGTGATGTTCCATCTGGGCAAGTTCATTCCCACCGGCGTGCCAGACACTTATGGGTTCAATGGCATCGACAAGTCGACCACCACCGGCGACACCGTCGCGTTGCGGTATTCCAACGGCACTCCCGGACTGGACAGCGTGGTGAAGTTCCGCTGGAACGGCAACGGTGTGGAGCTGATCGGCAACACGGGCTGACGGCGCCTTGATGTGTCGGGCCGCGCGCCTACAGTGGCAGCGTGTTCGTGGCCTCTTTCGAAGCCGACGTCCGCGTCATCTACAGCGCATCCGACCTCGCCGCGGCATCTCGCTGCGAGTACGCGCTGCTGCGCGCGTTCGATGCGCAACTCGGCTGGGGGCCTTCGGTCGCCGTCGAAGACGACCTCCTGGCCCGCACCGCCCAGCTCGGCGGCGAGCACGAACAGCGTCACCTCGACGAGCTTCGCGCCCTTGCCGAGGACACGGTCGCGATCATCGGCAGGCCGAAGTACACCGTCGCCGGGCTGACCGCCGCCGCCGAGCAGACGATGCGCGCGGTCGACCGCCGCGCGCCGCTGATCTACCAGGCCGCGATGTTCGACGGCCGGTTCGCCGGCTTCGCCGACTTCCTGGTG
>DATFCF010000648.1:0-5166 GCA_035253445.1 Mycobacterium sp. | reverse complement strand
GCCATCACCAACGTCGACAAGATAGCGACGTTCACGCCGAACCTGGTCTTGTCGCGAGCCCCGGGCAACGGCGGCATCAGCAACAGCGTGCAGATCTTCATTCGCGGCATCGGCCAGAACGACTTCGTTCCAGTGATCGATCCCGGTGTCGGCATGTACGTCGACGGCGTGTACCTCGGCCGCTCGGTGGGGGGCGCGCTCGATCTGGTCGATGTCGACCGCGTGGAAGTGCTGCGTGGTCCGCAGGGCACGCTGTTCGGTCGCAACAGCATCGGCGGCGCGGTCAACGTCATCAGCAGGAAGCCGGACGACACGCTGGCCGGTTCCGCAACCGTGCGGTTCGGGACCGACTCGCGCCGCAATGTGAGTGCCATGGTGAACCTCCCGATCACCGACTCACTGTTCACGCGCCTATCGGGTGCCTCATTCCACCAGGACGGATACGTCAAACGCGTGGTCGATGGCTCCGACCTCGGCGACCAGGACACCCGCGTCGGGCGGGCGGCGTTGCGCTGGGTACCGAGCGATGCATTCGAGGCGAATCTGTCTTTCGACTACACCCGCGATCGCAACAACGGCGCGCCGTTCGTGCTCACGGGCATCCAGCCGCTCAGCGTGACAGCGGCCAATGGCGGGACTCTGTCGATGATTGCCACGCAAAACACCCTGTTCTCGAGTGTTCCCGGCGCGCCCTTCACCAGCACCCCGTTCGACTGCTATGCGCCTGCCAACCTCAACACCGCCGGTTGTTTGAATCAGCGTTACATCGACCCGAAACACAAGCGCACTTTCGCCACGGCTCGGAGCGACGGCGAGCTCGATGTGTGGGGCCTTTCACTCACGCTGGACTGGAAGATCAGCGAGTCGTTGCAGGCGAAATCGATCAGCGCCTACCGCACCTTCGATGGCGTTTTCGGCGCGGACTTCGATGGCTCACCATTTCCCGTCTCGGCGACGGAGGACATCTACACGCATCGTCAGCTCAGCCAGGAGCTGCAGCTTCTCGGCGACTTGTTTGCCGACAAAGTGGATTGGATCCTCGGCGCGTATTACTACCAGGAGGAGGGCAAGAACATTAACCCGGTGCTTTTCCGCGCGGTGGCGTTGCAGTCCGGCGGTTTTTACGACAACGATTCCTGGGCGCTGTTCGGCCAGGGCACATACCACATTACCGAGCAATGGGATCTGACCTTTGGCCTGCGCTACAACGAGGACCGGAAGGACTATCTGCCCGACCAGTACGTCACGGCGGATCCCATTCAGGATCTGCTGGAGCCGTTCATCGGTGTGGATCCCACACCGTTCGACGTCGGCACGCGTGCACTGCCTTTCGAACATTTCAAATCCAAGTCCAGCAAGCTCGTCGCCATGGGTAACCTTGCCTATCGATGGAACGAGGAAGTCCTGACCTACATCACCTATTCGGAAGGGTACAAGAGCGGTGGCTTCACCCAGCGTATTTTCCCGCCGGAGCCAACGCTGCCCGCCTTCGACCCGGAGTACGTGACCTCGTACGAAATCGGCTTGAAGTACGAGGACTCGGAACAGCGCTTGCGCCTCAATATGGCGGCGTTCTTCGCCGACTACACCGATATGCAACTGCTCGTTTCCGACCCCAGCCGGGTCGGTCCCTTCGTGACCAATGCGGGCGATGCCGAGATCAAGGGCGCGGAGTTGGAATTCACGTGGGTGCCGGCACAGGACTGGCTCATATCGGGCAGCGCCGGCCTGACCGATCCGAAGCGCACTCGCCTCGGTGGTCCAAACCAGGTGGTGCTGGGTCTGACGAAGGACAGCCGCTTCGAGCACATCTCCAAGTGGATGAGCAATCTGCAGATCGAAAAAAGAATCTCACTCGGCACGAGCTATCTCACGCCGCGAGCCGAGTGGGCTTATCGCTCCGGCTATGGAACCAATACCAACAATGTGCCGCGTGAGGGCGCCGATACACCGACCACAGGTCCCTTTGCCGGCGTGTCGTTGGGCTTCGGTCTTCCCAATCCGCGGCTGTATCAGGAGGCGTTCAGCCTCTACAACGCGAGTCTCCGCTGGGAACTGGAGAACGAGAGCACGTGGTCGGTCACCGCGGGCGTCGATAACATCGGCGACAAGAAATTCCGCACCTTCGGTGGCTACGGTGACGCGGTGGGTGTCACGATCGAGTCGTTCGACCGCGGTCGCCAGTGGTACGTGAGCGCTGGCTACCAGTTCTGACATCCCACGGCTTCGTCTCAGGGCGCACGTGAGAAGAACGAACCGAAAGCGCCTGGCGATGCAGGCGCTCGCCTGCTGTGCTGCGTTTGCCGGCTGGACCGCCTCGGCACAGGAGCCTGCGTACTCCGATGCGCGCGCGCAGGAGCTGATCCAGGTCCATTGCACGCGTTGCCACGCCACGCCGAATCCCGTGGAGCTGCCCAAGGAATACTGGCCGTTGGCGCTGCACTGGATGAGTCACTACGCGGGCTACAAGGGCGATGAATTCCCCGATATCCACTGTGTGAAGCTGCGGCGCGAGCAGCAGCTCTTCGGCGACTACGCGAATCTCTATACGGTGTCGGACTCCGCCGGCCGAACCAAGTACGAGCAGATCTTCTCCGCGTTCGAACTGAAGTTGGATCAGCCGCCGTTGAGCCCGGCCGACTGGGCTGTCCTGCGCCAGTACTTCGTTGCACGCGCCGCGCCCATGAACACGATGTGGATCAAGCGCGACAAGCAGCCAGTCCTGCAGAAATTTACACCGAAGTATCCGCAGCTCGGTTTGCCGCCGAACAGCCTCATCCTGTCGGCGCTCGTCGATGAGCGCAGGGGGCGGCTCTACGTCGGCAAGAACGACACGCAGCTGCTCACCCAGGGTGGCCACGGCGGCGGCAGCGTCATTGCATACGACTTGAAGACGGAGAAGGAGATCGCCTCGATACCGGTGCTGACCGACACTCGCGACATGGAGCTTACGCCGACCGGTCTGCGCATCAGCCTGCATGGCACGCATCCTGTGATTGCCAAGGACCCGAAGGGTCAGGTGATCGACTGGGAGCTCGACGGCAAGCGCTCGCGAGTGCGCATGCTGGCGAACGGCTTCTCGCGCATTACACAAATGCACACGCAGGACCTGAACGGCGACGGTCTGCAGGACATCGTCGTGACCGGCTTCGGTGATGGCATGTTGACGGTGGGCGGTGGCCGCTTTTCGATCCTCTGGCAGACGCCTGAATACGCCAGGATGTACGCCAACGCGCCAGCGGAGATTCCCCAAGGCCCGTTACCTGGGGCGTTCAAGGAAACCGTCCTCATGGATCGGGCCGGCATGATCGGCACGGCGATCGCCGACTTCAATGCCGACGGCAGACCGGACATCCTGCTGCTGACCGCGCAAGCGCAGCAGCAGGTCATCTTGTACGTCAACCAGGGCAACGGTCAGTTCGAACAGCGGGTGCTCATGGAGCACGGGCCCTCGTACGGGCATGTGACGCTCGATGTGGGAGACTTCAACAACGATGGCAGGCCGGACTTCCTCATTGTCAACGGCAACAACGTGGAGATGGTGGTGCCGCGTCCCCACCATGGACTGCGCCTCTATCAGAACAACGGCAATCTGACCTTCAGCGAGCGCTACTACTACCCGATGCATGGCGCGACCCGCGCCGCGTTGGCCGATTTCGATGCGGACGGCGACCTCGATATCGCCGCAATCGCCCTCTGGCCGGATTGGCAGTTGACCGAGCCGGAGACGTTCGTTTATCTGGAGAATAAGGGCGACTGGCAGTTCACCCCGGCATCGCTCGATACGAGTCATTGGGGCCTCTGGACTCACATCACGGCTGGCGACGTGAACGGAGACAAGCGGCCCGACATTGTGCTGGGGCTCGGTAACTTTCGAGAGTTCGTAGCGCCCGACTGGGCGAATCACCCCATCATGAAATCGCGCAAGGGCGAGGCACAGTCGGTTCTGTACCTGCTGAACAAAAATTGATTCAGCCCCGACACTGTCGCCCGCGAGCGGTTGAACGCTCGCAGCAAAGCAAATCCCGGAATACTCGTCCTGAGGAGATCGCGTAATGAAGCACGTGTTGGCAGTGGGGGCACTCGGCCTGGGCCTTTATCTATCGATACCGTCAGCGGCTGTGGCTGCGTCAGCCGATACGACCATCGATGTCACCAAAAACCCCGGTTGCGGCGTCAAAGGTCTCACGTCCGAACAGAAGGTGCAGCGTAACCATCGCTTGGCGGAGCTGTTCTTCCAGGCGTACGTCGAGGCGCCCAAGCTTGGGGCTCTCTACAGCTGGAATCGTCACGGCTGCTTCACCCCCGATGTGGCGCTGTACAGTTGGTTGTCCGGTCCAGAGGCGCCTCCCCAGGTCGGCTCGCCGATGGTGCTGGATCCCAAATTCCTGCAAAACGAGTGGAAGATGTTGCGGAAGGCCATGCCCGACTTTGGCGTGGCGCCCGGGTCTCTCAAGATCTTTCCCTGGGATGAAGGCGTTACCTTTCGTATGGACTACGCGGGCCATACGCCTGAGGGCGTGCTGCATCGAGTCTGGGAAACCGCGACCATCCTCGTCAATGACGAAGGCAGGATCACCTATTGGGAATTCTGGAGCGACACCAAGGCGTTCGATGCTTTGTTCAAAGCCGCATTCGGCTTGACCAGCGACGACCTCAAAACGAATCCGCAGAAATTCGGGGAGAGGGTCATGAATTACCAGGAAGGAAAACCCACGAGCGCCCAGTAGCGCAATGAACGCTCGCAATTCCTCCCGGCACGCCCTCAGCACACCGGCACGTGCAACCGTGCCATCGCTACGCGTGGGCTTCGTATTGCTGCCGCGGTTCACCCTGACGGCGTTCGCCGGCTTCGTCGATGCGCTGCGCCTGGCTGCGGATGAGGGGGACCGCAGCCGTCCATTGCGTTGTGCGTGGTCGGTGATCGGCATAAAAGACGAATGGATCGAATCCAGCAGCGGCATCAAAGTCATGTCGACGGAGGACTTCGGCGATCCAAGCGCCTTCGACTACATCGTCGTGGTTGGCGGCCTGCTGCACGGTGGCCAGAAGATCCCGCGTGGCGTGCTCGCCTATTTGCGTCGCGCCGCTACCGCAGGCGTCAACTTGGTAGGCCTGTGCACCGGCTCATTCGCGCTCGCCCGTGCCGGTCTTCTGAACGGGTAC
>DATFCF010000647.1:0-12983 GCA_035253445.1 Mycobacterium sp. | reverse complement strand
CTCCGCATCCCGACCCGGACCTGAATCGGCAGATCGTCGACTACTCCGCTCGCATCGGGATCCCGCGCCGCCCGATCGCAGACGACGAGATCCTCGAGCGCTGCCTGTACGCCCTGGTCAACCGCGCAGCGTGGCTCCTCGGCGACGGCATCGCGGCGAAGCCCGGTGACATCGACGTCGTCTACGCCACCGGTTACGGCTTCCCGGCGGCCCGCGGCGGCCCCCTCTACTGGGCCGACTCGGTCGGCCTCGCGGAAGTACTCGGCGGCGTCGAGCACCTGCAGCGGACGCACGGGGTGTGGTGGGATCCCGCGCCCCTGCTCGTCCGGCTCGGCCGAGACAACGCCACCTTCGCCAGTTCTGACCCGACGGGAGCCCAAGTATGACCACGCGTTACCAGCCCGCGATCGACCTCGACGCGCTCGACGCACTCGACATGCACACCCACGTGCACGCCTCGGTCACCGAAGACGCCGCCGAGGTGACCGCGACCCTGGCCGCGATGGCGAAGTTCTTCAAGTCCGACGAGCTGCCGCCGGGCACGCTCCCCGACCTCGCCGCGTACTACCGCAAACGAAGCATCGCCGCCGTCACGTTCACCATCGACACCGGACCTGGCACCAAAGAGCAAACGCTGACCAGCGACGAGATCGTCGAGCTGGCCGCCGAGAACAACGACATCATCATCCCGTTCGGCAGCGTGCACCCGGACCGCGGCGAACAGGGCGCCCGCCTTGCCGAGCGGCTCATCGTCGAGGGAGGGGTCCGCGGCTTCAAGTTTCACCCGAACGCGATGGCCTTCTACCCCAACGACCGCAAGGCCTACGACCTGTACGAGGTGCTGAACGCGCACCGGATCCCCGCCCTGTTCCACACCGGACAGTCGGGCGCCGGTGCAGGCACCCGCGGGGGTGGCGGCATGCGGCTGAAGTACTCCAACCCTCTGCATCTGGACGACGTCGCGGTGGACTTCCCGGACATGCCCATCGTGCTGGCCCACCCGTCGTTCCCCTGGCAGGAGGAGGCCCTCGCGGTCGCCGTCCACAAGCCGCAGGTCTACATCGAACTGTCGGGTTGGTCGCCGAAGTACTTCCCGCCCATCCTCGTCCAGTACGCCAACACGCTGTTGCGGGACAAGGTGCTCTTCGGTAGCGACTTCCCCCTCATCACTCCCGACCGGTGGCTGGCGGACCTGGAGAAGACAGAGATTCGCGACGAGGTCAAACCCGGCCTGCTCAAGGGAAACGCGATCCGACTGCTCGGGCTGTGACCAACCACGATCGGGTCAAGGGGTGACACGTGACGATGCATGAGACGCTGATCGAGAGCAACGAGCTCTTCATTGCCGGGGGGTGGCGGCAACCGCGGGGGCGTGACCGTATCGAGGTCTACTCGGCGAGCACCGAGGAGCTGATCGGGTCCGTTCCCGAAGGTGTTGAAGCCGACGCCGACGACGCGGTCGCCGCGGCGCGGACAGCGTTCGAGGACCCGTCCGGCTGGTCCTCGTGGTCCCACACCGATCGCGCGAAGGCACTCGATCGGCTGGCCGACGCTCTCGTCGCACGGTGTGACGCGATCGCGCGCCGCGTCTCGATGCAGAACGGCATGCCCATCGGCGCATCCACGCAGATCGAGGGCAACATCCCGGCGATGGTGTGCCGGTACTACGCGGAACTGGCACGCTCACACCGCTTCTCCGAGGATCGAGAGGGTCTGCTCGGAGGCGTCATCGAGGTCACGCACAAGCCGGTCGGCGTCGTCGTGGCGATCGTGCCCTGGAACTTCCCGGTCTCACTGATGTTCGGCAAGGTGGCGCCGCTGCTGGCGGCAGGCTGCACGGCCGTCATCAAACCCTCGCCTGAAACGGTGCTCGACTCGCTGGAGATCGCCGAGGCCATCATCGAGGCCGGGATTCCGGCCGGCGTGCTGAACATCGTGCCCGGAGGACGTGAGCTCGGCGCCTATCTGGTCGAGCACCCGGGCGTCGACAAGGTCGCCTTCACCGGCTCCACCGCGGCCGGGCGCAGGATCGCCGAGCGCTGCGGCACGCTCCTTCGGCCGGTGACGCTCGAACTCGGCGGCAAATCAGCCGCCATCATCCTCGACGACGCCGACCTGACCGAGTCGCTCGAGCAGCTGTTCCTTGCGACCCTCCTGAACAATGGTCAGACCTGTTTTATCGGAACACGGGTGCTCGCACCGATGTCACGCTATGAGGACGTGCTGCAGACGTTCGCCGGTCTGGTCGGCGCGCTGCAGGTCGGCGACGCCCTGAACCCAACGACGCAGATCGGCCCGATGGTGTCGGCGGGCCACCGCGATCGCGTTCAGCGCTACATCGACAAGGGCAAGGCGGAGGGCGCGACGGTCGTCGTGGGGGGCGGGTCACCTGAGCAACAGCGGGGCTGGTTCGTACAACCGACGGTGTTCAGCGTCGACAACTCGGCGACGATCGCTCGGGAGGAGATCTTCGGGCCGGTGCTGTCGGTGATCGCATACGACACCGTGGAAGATGCGCTGGCGATTGCCAACGACTCGGAGTACGGCCTTGGCGGGTCGGTCTGGTCCAGCAACCCGGAGAGGGCGCAGGAATTGGCGCGCCGCGTGCAGACCGGCACCGTCGGCATCAACCACTACACGCTCGACCCAGCAGCGCCGTTCGGCGGCATCAAGGCGTCAGGGATCGGTCGCGAGCTGGGGCCGGAGGGCCTCCAGGCGTATCTGTCGATCCAGTCGATGTTCAAGACTGCCCCTGCCGGCCCTTCGCAGCGTTAGCCGGGCAAACGCAAAGGGGCCCAAAACGTCGGCGTGTCGGGGACTTTCGCGTCTTTTCGGCCGGAGTCAGAACCGGCTCTCCAACCGCGCCGAGACGCCGGCCTCCTGGAGGTCCAGGCGTTCGAGCATGGCCCGCACCGCCTCGTCCTCGATGCGGCCGGCGTCACGTTCGGCGATGAGCGCAACCCGCTGAGCCGCAAGCACTTCCCTGTACAGCGCCGAGAAGACCTCCGCTCGTGGCGTGTGCGACTCCGGATCCGGCATCTCGTCGGCGTCCTGCGAGTGCCGGGCGATGGTATGACGGATGTTGGCCAGCGCGGCGGGGGCCAGCCCCGGCGGCGGATTCTCGGCGAACCGCCCGAGGACCTCGCCGGCCGCCTCGTGCACGATCTGCTCGGCTTTGGTGGTCTCAGCATCGTCGCGCACCCGGTCGGCCTCGAAAGACGGTCGCAGCCAACGGATCAGCAGCGGCAGCGTCCAGCCCTGAAGCAGAAGTGTGCCGACGCTGACCACGAACGCAATCGCCTGAATCGTCGCGCGCTCGGGGAACGGGTCACCGGCGATCGTCATCACCGGAATGCCTGATGCCGCAGCCAAAGTCACTACCCCACGCATACCCGTCCACGACACCACGACGTTCTCCTGCCAGGTCAGCAGCCGGCGGTCGATGACGTCGGACCACCTTCGCTTCTTGCGTTTTCGGGTGCCGAGCGCGCCTCGAGCACCCCCGGCCGGCACCGGCACACTCAATCTGTTCTCGACATGTCGCGACAGCAGTCCCCGTCCGAACATCAAGAAGACGCACGCCGGCCGGATCACCAGCACCACCAAGAGCACGACACCCGACGCCAGCGCGACTTCGGCCAGCGACTCGTGTGCCGCATGCAGGTCCTCGATCACAAAGCGCAACTGCAAACCGATGTAGGCGAAGACGAACGCCTCGAGCATCACGTCGACGGAGTTCCAGACGTAGCGCTCCTGCAGCCGCGTCTGATAACCGGCGTCAAGCGAACCGTGGCCGACCACGAATCCCGCGACGACCACCGCCAGCACGCCCGAAGCATGCAAGTGCTCGGCGCAGATAAACGCCGCGAACGGCACCACCAACCCCTGAATGGTCTCCAATCCGGGGTGCGCCAGCCGACGGCGGATCCACAGCGTGATGTAGCCAAGTACGGCGCCGACGAGCGGCCCGAGCACCGCGCTGTAACTGAACAGCAGCACCGGGTTGTCGATGAAGGCCCGGCTGCCCGCAACCTGCGCGACGGCGATCGAGAACAACGACAACGCGGCCGCATCGTTGACGAGGCTCTCCCCCGTCAGGATCGCCATCACCTTCTTCGGAAGCCCGAGCCTGCGGCCGACGGCGACGGCAGTGACGGCGTCGGGCGGCGCCACCACGGCACCGAGAATCAGCGCGGTACCGAACGTCAGCGAGGGCACGATCCACGACGCCACACCGGCGACGGCGACAGCGGTGATGATGACGAGCCCGACTCCGAGGCCGAGTATCGGCCGGATGTTGCGCAGGAACGTCGGGAACGAGAAGTCCAGCGCCGCCGAGTACAGCAGCGGGGGCAGCACCACCGACAGCAGCACCTCTGATTCCAGCTCGATGCCTTCGAATTCCGGTGCGAACGACACCGCGAATCCCACGACGACCAGGATGAGTGCGGGTTCCAGCCCGCGCCGATGCGCGATGGCAGTGACCACGATGGCGCCGACGACGACGAGGATGAGTTCCACCGCAAGATTGTCGCGTCAATCAAGCGGTATCGCTGCGTTACTTCTGGCAGCCCGGGCACCAGAACAGATTGCGGCCTTCCATCACCGCGGTGCGGATCGCGGTGCCGCACACCCGGCACGACTCGGCGGCGCGGCGGTAGACGTAGGTTCGCGGCCGTCCTGGCGCATATGACGGCGGGCCGTGATCGTGTTCGGGGCGCACGACGATGATCTTGCCGCGGCGAAACCCCACCTTCATCAACTCGACCAGATCGGTCCACATGCCGTCGAATTCGGCGTCGTCGATGTGGGTGCCCGGCCGGTACGGGTCGATGTGGTGCCGGTACAGCAGCTCGTTGCGGTAAACGTTGCCGACACCCGCGATCACGGTTTGATCCATCAGCAACGCACCAATTGGCCGCCGCGACTTACGGATTCGTGCCCATGCCAGAGTGCCGTCGGCGTCTCGCCGGAGCGGGTCGGGCCCGAGTTTGGCTATCACGTCGGCGATCTCGGGCTCCTCGATCACCTCGCAGAGGGTTGGCCCACGCAGGTCGGTACCGTACTCGGCGCCGATCATCCGCATCCGCACCTGACCGACCGGCAGGGGCTGTGTTTCTCCGGGAATCGCCCCCCATTCGGTGAACGTGCCGTAGAGCCCCAGGTGCACGTGCACCACCCGGCCGCCGTCGTAGTGATGGAAAAGGTGTTTACCCCAGGCGCTTGCCTTCTTCAGGACCCGGCCGTTGACCGTGGCGGCGCCGTCGACGAACCGGCCCTGCGGGCTGGACACCATCACCGGCGCGCGACCGAAGCGGCGCTGATGCAGCCGGGCCAGCCGGTGCAGCGTGTGGCCTTCGGGCATCCCTACGCGGTGTTCACTGGCTGGCGCCGGGCACCGGTGGCGCGACGTGGGTGCGCTCGTACTCGGCGAGAATGTCGATACGCCGTTGGTGCCGTTCGGCTTTCGACCACTGCGCGGTGAGAAAGGCGTCGACGATGGCTAGCGCTTCCTCGGTGCTGTGCATGCGCCCGCCGATGCCGATCAGCTGCGCGTTGTTGTGTTCGCGCGCCAGCGTCGCGGTCTCCACGCTCCAGGCAAGGGCGCATCGCGCACCGGGCACCTTGTTGGCGGCGATCTGCTCACCGTTGCCCGAGCCGCCGATCACGATGCCGAGGCTCTCCGGATCGGCGACGGTCCTCTCCGCCGCCGCGATGCAGAACGCCGGGTAATCGTCCTCGGCGTCGTAGGTGTATGCACCGCAGTCGATCGGCTCGTGTCCGCTCGTGCGGAGGTGCTCGATGATGGCCTGCTTGAGTTCGAAGCCCGCGTGGTCAGAGCCCAGGTAGACGCGCATGGCGGCCATTCTGGCAGAAGTCGGACCGCCGCCCCCGTCTGGATGGTCGGCTCAGCCGACCGTGATGGCGTCCAGCCGCTCCTTGATGAACGCCGACGACGTCACCGGTCCCAGCCCCGACACCCGGCCGATGGGTGGCGCCAGCGGTGTGACGACCGCGTCGTGGTTGGCCTCGTAGAAGTAGATCAGCGAGACCAGGTCTTCCTCGGGGGCATGCGGTTGCGGTGGCAGCACCCGGTGCCGCCCCGACGGCCAGCGCCGTCCGCTCCAATACTCGAGCAGGTCGCCGATGTTGACCGTCAGCGCCTCCGGGTCGTACGGCGCGTCGGTCCAGCCGTCGGCGTCGGAGTACACCTGCAGACCACCGGCCCCCGGTTCGCGGTCGAGGATCGTCACCGTGCCGAAATCGGTGTGCGGGCCGATGCGGAACTGCCCAGGCTCGGGCTCGCCGACCACGCTGACAGGCGGGTAGTGGTTGATGTTCATTGTCCAGGTCGGCCGGCTGGCCAACGACGCGAACGGATTCTCCGGTAGGCCGAGCGCGTAGGCAAACAGGGCGAGCAGATCGTCGGCAAGCCGTCGCATCGCGTCGGTGTACTCGGTCACCAGCGTCTGCAGTGACGGCACTTCGGCAGGCCACACGTTGGGCGCGAACCAGACCCGGTCGACGTCGGGGTCGCCGGTCGCCGTTTCGGCGCCAAGGCTGTAGCTCTCCTTCAGATCGGGCGGTGTCTCGGTTCCTTCGGCGTAGGCATTGGCCTCGGCGCCGGGAGCAAGCCAGCCGTGGCCGCCGACGGACACCGAATAGCGCCGTTTGACGTCGTCGGGCTGGCCGAAGAACGCACGGGCGGCGGTGCGCACGTCGCGAGCCAGCGCCGCATCGACACCGTGGCCGGTGACGAGGATGAAGCCGGCGCGCTGCAGCCCTTCATCAACGGCGGATGCCGCGATGTCCGCTTGCGCGCCGCCTTCGCGCCAATGCGAAATGTCCACGGTGGCAATCACTCTGACACCCCAATATCTTCGTTCCACAGCTGCGGGTTTGCGGCGATGAACTCAGCCATCATGGTCACGCACCGCTCGTCGTCGAGCACCGTCACCGAAACCCCGTGTTCGGCCAGCCATTCGTGCCCGCCGGTGAATGTGCGGCTCTCCCCTATGACGACGGCTCCGATGTTGAATTGTCGCACCAGTCCGCTGCAATACCAGCACGGCGACAGTGTCGTCACCATCACGGTGGAACGGTAGTCACGTTGGCGGCCCGCCGCGCGGAACGCATCGGTTTCTGCGTGCACTGACGGATCGTCGTCTTGCACGCGACGGTTGTGGCCGGCACCGAGCTGCACTCCATCGGCGGTGAACAGCGCCGCGCCGATCGGAATGCCGCCCTCGGCCAAGCCTTTTCGGGCTTCGGTGTAGGCCACATCGAGCATCTCGGCAGCATCCATCGGCTAGACGGTACTCCGTTCCGCGTCGATCTTGGACCGGCACAGCACCAAGTACGCCGCACCGGCGAGCACGAATCCGACGTAGAACGTGATGTCGCCCAGCTGTGGAAATGCCGCGGCCACCACACCGACGAACCTCTGCTGGTTGGAGAACAACAGCACTGACGCAACGAGTCCGATGACGAAGGACAGCAAGCCCTTCCAGTTCGTGTACGCACGGTCGTACAGGAAGCCGGCGACACTCTGACCGCGCCGCAGATACTGATCGGCGAACACCACACCCAGCCACGGCCCGATCCAGTACGCGATGATCAGCAGGAACGCCTCATAGCTGTGTGCCGCGTCGGGCAGCGCCCACCACGCCACGAGAAAGCCTGCCACCCCGAAGAAGACGGTGACCAGCGCTCGGGCGATGTGGTGTGGCAGCTTGATGCCGAGGGTGACGAAAGCCATTGCGCCTGAATAGACGTTGATCGAATTCGCCGCGATGGCACCGATCGCAATGGCCAGCAGCGTCGCCTTGGCCAGCGGTGAGGCGAGCTGGCTGGTGAAGGCCTCCGTCGGGTTGCCAAGCGAATCACCGCCGAGGGTGACGGATGCGGCTCCGACGACCTCCAGCAGAACGCAGGACAGGAACAGGCCCGCCGACGCGTACAGACCGGTGCGCGCGGTATTGACGGTCGACGGCAGGTAGCGGGTGTAGTCCGCGGCGTACGGCGTCCAGCCTGCCGCATAGCCGAACGCGGTGCCGACGGTGAGCAGGAAGCCACCTGTGCCACCCATGCCGCCCTCGACGGCGGGTCCCCCCAGCTCGGCTTTCGACAGGATCACGATCGACGTGATCGCGAAGATGACGGCCAGCACGGGAAACGTCCACCGCTCGAAGGCCTGCACCAGGTTGTGCCCGAAGAACGCGAAGCCGGTCTGCAGCGCGACGATGATGACCAGGCCGAGCAGCGGACCGATGCCGAACAGTGCGGCAAGTGCGTATGCGCCGCTGACGCTGTTGGTGGCGAACCAGCCGACACCGGCGGTCACCGACATCAGCACCGCAGGAAGGGCATTTCCCTTGAACCCGAATGCAAGTCGGCCCAGCACCATTTGCGGCACACCGTGCAGAGGGCCTCGGGCGGACAGCAAGTAGTGCGCGATCGCGCCCAAGCCGGTGCCGATGACGATGCCCGCCACCGCCTGCCAGAAGGTCATGCCGTAGGCGGCGACGGCCAGCACACCGACGAAGATGGTCGCGAATTCGAGGTTGGGCGACGTCCAGGTCCAGAACAACTGGCGTGGGTGCCCGTGCCGGTCGGTCTCCGAGATGAACTCGTTGCCGCCCGGCTCGACGGCGACGATGCGGTCGCGGTAGGTGCCGTCGGTCTGCACAGTGGGTTCAGTCAGCGTCACTGTAATACCGTCGTACCCACGGCCATTGGCTGCAACCGGAGTCAACATTGCGGAAACAAACGGGCCGCGAAGCCAGTTGGAGACGAACGTGAAGATTCTGGTGATCAGCGCCAGCCCGCGCGAGGATGGCAACTCGCATGTCCTTGCGCGTTCGGCCATCGACGGTGCCCGCACGGCAGGCCACGACGTGGCCTGCTGAAGACCGTCCTCGATCGGCGCGTCGGCGTGGACCAGCCGTGGGGCATCGATGCCGACCGAGTCGCCGCGATTCAGGCCGCCATCAGTCGAACGTCGGCGCCTCGGTACGGGAGCGCTTGAGCTCCCAGAAGTGCGGATAGGACGCGAACGTCACCGACGCGTCCCACAGCTTGCCCGCTTCCTCGCCACGCGGGATCTTCGACAGCACAGGGCCGAAGAACGCGACGCCGTTGACGTGGATGGTCGGGGTACCGACGTCCTCGCCGACGGGGTCCATGCCCTGGTGGTGGCTCTTGCGCAGCGCCTCGTCGTACTTGTCCGTCGCGGCCGCCTCGGCCAGCTCGGCCGGCAACCCGACCTCCTCGAGCGACTCCCGGATCACAGCCGTGAAATCGGGGTCGAAGTCTCGATAGCTCTGATTGTGGATCCGCGTGCCCATCGCGGTGTACAGCGGCGCCAGAATCTCGGGGCCCTTGGCCTGCTCCGCGGCGATCGCGACGCGCACCGGCTTCCAGGCTTGTTTGAGGCCTTCGCGGTACTCGTCGGGAATGTCTTTGTTCTCGTTGAGCACAGCCAGGCTCATGACGTGGAAGTTCACCTCGATATCGCGGACCTTCTCGACCTCCAGGATCCAGCGCGACGTGATCCAGCACCACGGGCACAGCGGGTCGAACCAGAAATCGGCGACGGACTTCTTGGGCATGGTCTGGCGGTCCTTTCGATAGGAAGTCATGAATCCGTTCAGCACAACCTTGCACCTGTCGAACGTGTTCCCACTGCCACGAAGTTCGACCAATCGCCACTCAGGACACGCATAGGATGCAAACGGTTATCTAACCGTGTTGTCGATGTGACCGCTGTGAACCAGTGTTACTCCCGTGAATAAATCGAATCGAAATCTGACCGTGACACTGGTCGGCGTCGCGACGGCGATCACGCTCGCGGCCCCGGCACACGCCGACCCGATCGACGACTCGTTCCTCGCCGCGCTGAACAACGGCGGCATCAACTACAGCGATCCGGCGAACACCGTCGCCTTGGGCGAGTCGGTCTGCCCCATGCTCGTCGAACCCGGCAAATCGTTCGCCAGCGTCTATTCGAAAGTGGCCAACAACGGCATCCCACCGGAGATGGCGGCGTTCTTCACCGGCATCGCCATCTCGATGTACTGCCCGCAGATGATGTCTGGGGTCGGCAACGGCACATTCCTCAACTGGCTGCAGGTGCCTGGCCTGACCCGGTAGACCGGCGCGCCAGCCGATAGGTTGGACGCGTGGCACTCCCCAACCTCACCCGCGAGCAGGCCGTCGAACGCGCCGCCCTCGTCACCGTCGACAACTACCGCATCAGCCTCGACCTCACCGACGGCAGCGGTCGCCCCGGCGAACGCACCTTCCGGTCGGTGACAACAGTCGAGTTCGACGCGCTGCCCGGCGCGGACACCTATATCGACATCGCCGCCAAGGGCATCCGCAGCGCGACCCTCAACGGCCGCAACATCGACGTGTCGGGCTATGACGAATCCACCGGCATCCTGCTGACCGGACTGGCACAGCGAAACGTCCTCGTCGTCGACGCCGACTGCTCCTACTCCAACACCGGGGAGGGCCTTCACCGGTTCGTTGATCCGGTCGACGGCGAGGTGTACCTGTACTCGCAGTTCGAAACCGCCGATGCGAAGCGGATGTTCGCGTGCTTCGACCAGCCCGACCTCAAGGCGACCTTCGACATCATGGTGGCCGCACCGCTGGACTGGCGAGTCATCTCGAACGGCGCCACCGGGCACGTGCACGGCGAGGGTGATGCGCATGTGCACACCTTCGTCACCACACCGCGAATGAGCACATACCTGGTCGCGCTGATCGCCGGGCCGTATGCGCACTGGACTGACACCTATTCCGACGAGCACGGCGACATTCCGCTTGGCTTGTACTGCCGCAAATCACTGGCCGAGTTCATGGACTCCGAACGGCTTTTTACTCAGACCAAGCAGGGATTCGGCTTCTACCACAACAACTTTGGCGTGCCATACGCGTTCGGCAAGTACGACCAGTTGTTCGTTCCCGAATTCAACGCGGGAGCGATGGAGAACGCCGGCGCCGTCACGTTCTTGGAGGATTACGTCTTCCGCAGCAAGGTCACCAGGGCGTCCTACGAACGCCGCGCGGAGACGGTGCTGCACGAGATGGCGCACATGTGGTTCGGCGACCTCGTCACCATGGCTTGGTGGGATGACCTGTGGCTCAACGAGTCGTTCGCGACGTTCGCGTCGGTGCTGTGCCAGGCGGAGGCGACCGAGTTCACCGAGGCGTGGACCACGTTCGCGAACGTGGAGAAGTCGTGGGCGTACCGGCAGGATCAGCTGCCGTCCACGCATCCGGTCGCCGCCGATATCCCGGACCTGGCCGCCGTCGAGGTCAACTTCGACGGGATCACCTACGCCAAGGGCGCCAGTGTGCTTAAGCAGCTGGTGGCCTACGTCGGCCTCGAGGAGTTCCTGGCCGGGTTGCGGGATTACTTCCGCGACCACGCTTTTGGCAACGCGACGTTCGGCGATCTGCTCGGCGCGCTGGAGAAGGCGTCGGGCCGCGACTTGTCGGGCTGGGGCAGGCAGTGGCTCAAGACCACCGGGCTGAACACGCTGCGCGCCGATTTCGACGTCGACGACGCCGGGCGATTCTCCCGTTTCGCGATAAGCCAGAGCGGCGCGGCACCCGGCGCCGGCGAGACTCGCGTGCACCGGCTGGCGGTCGGCATCTATGACGACGACGGCAGCGGCAAGCTGGTGCGGGTTCATCGAGAAGAGCTCGACGTGGAAGGCGAGTCCACCGAAGTACCTGCATTGCAAGGTGTTTCACGAGGACAGCTGATCCTGGTCAACGATGACGACTTGACGTACTGCTCGTTGCGTCTGGACCCGGAGTCGCTTCAGACGGCGCTCACCCGCATCGCGGACATCGCAGAGCCGCTCCCCCGCACGCTGGCATGGTCGGCGGCGTGGGAGATGACACGCGAAGCCGAGCTGAAGGCGCGCGACTTCGTGTCGCTGGTGTCCGGCGGCGTGCACGCCGAAACCGAGGTCGGGGTCGCACAGCGGCTACTGATGCAGGCCCAGACGGCGCTGAGCTCCTATGCCGATCCGCAGTGGGCCCGTTCCCAGGGCTGGCCCGCGTTCGCCGACCGGCTGCTGGAGCTGGCCCGCGACGCCGAAGCCGGGTCGGACCACCAGCTGGCTTACGTCAATGCTCTGAGTGGGTCGGTGCTGTCGCCACGGCACACAACCGTGTTGAAGGCGCTGCTGGACGGCGATCCGGCCGACTCCGGTTTGGCCGGGCTGGTGGTGGACACCGATCTGCGCTGGCGCATCGTCACCGCGCTGGCCGCCGCGGGTGAGATCGATTCCGACGGGCTGGACAAGCCGTTCATCGACGCCGAGGCGAAGCGGGATCCGACCGCCACCGGCCAGCGGCAGGCCGCGCAGGCGTCGGCCGCGCGGCCGCAGGCCGCGGTGAAGGAGGCGGCGTGGCAGCAGGTCGTCGAGGACGACACGCTGGCCAACATCACCGCGCGGTCGGTCATCGCCGGCTTCGTGCGGCCAGGCCAGGATGAGCTGCTGACGCCTTTTCGGCCGAAGTATTTCGGCGCCATCTCGAGTGTGTGGGAACGCCGGTCCAGCGAGGTCGCACAGACCGTCGTCATCGGGCTCTATCCGTCGTGGGACATCAACCAGGCGGGGCTGGACGCTGCCGATGAGTTCCTGGCCGACCCCGACGTGCCGCCATCGCTGCGGCGGCTTGTGCTCGAAGGCCGCGCCGGCGTGGAACGTGCGTTGCGCGCGCGGGCATTCGACGTGACCTAACCTCCGCGAGCGCCCGTGTTTGTACGCCGACACGCCGTGTTCGGCTGGCAAACTGCGGACGCTCGTCACGCATACGCTTTGGCGATGGCGGTCAACCGGAGTCGCAGGGCAAGGGCGGCCCGTAAGCGGAAGCGCCGGATGGATCAGGTCGTCAACGACCTGACTAGCGAGCAATGGGAAGCGCTCAAGGCCGCATGGCAAGGCTGCGCCTACTGC
>DATFCF010000646.1:0-4505 GCA_035253445.1 Mycobacterium sp. | reverse complement strand
GGCGAGCACGTTCACCAGCCCGAGCTCATGGGCCCGCGGCGCTGGCAGGTTTTCACCAGTCAGCGCGAGTTGCATCGCGATCGCGTACGGGATGCGTTGAGGAAGCCGCAGCAGCCCGCCGCCGCCTGCGATCAAACCACGCTTCACCTCGGGGATGCCGAACGCCGAGTCTTTCGACGCCACAATCAGATCGGTGGCCAGCGCCAGTTCAGTCCCGCCCGCCAACGCGTAGCCCTCCACCGCAGCTATCAGCGGCTTGACGGGCGGGCGTTCGGTGAATCCCATCCCGCGGCCCTCGACCACGACGTTTTCTCCGCGGGCGAACGCCTTGAGGTCCATGCCCGCGCAGAAGGAGCCACCCGCCCCGGTCAGCACACCCACCGAAAGGCCGATGTCGCCGTCGAGGCGGTCCATCGCGTCGGCCAACCCACGGCTGACCGCGGCGTTCACCGCGTTCTTGGCTTCTGGCCGGTTGATCGTGATGATCAGAATCCGGTCGCGCTGCTCGACCAGGACTACGTTGTCAGTGTTGGCTTCATCTGTCACGTCCGCGATCCTAGGTTCGTTGACTCGGCAGCGACGGCGCAGGGCACCTGGTGTTTTGCGCCGTGAACGCAGGATCGACGGCTGATCGGCTCAGGTACCATAACTAGAACACGTTCTAATTCCGAGGGGGCCTCGTGAGCTCAGCCGATATCGAACCGTCGGAGATCAGCAAGTGGGATCCGGGACTCACCGAACGCGTGATGGGGCTGATAAGGCCGTTGATCAAGGGATACCACCGCGCTGAAGTGCGTGGCCTGGAGGAGTTTCCGCCCGGCGGGGCCCTGGTGGTGTCCAACCACTCCGGCGGCCTGTTCGCGATGGACGTACCGGTGTTCGCGACGGGCTTCTACGAGAAGTTCGGCTACGACCGCCCCGTGTACACGCTGTCCCATGACGTCATCTTCACCGGGCCAACCGCGGACTTCTTCATCAAGACCGGTTTCATCCGGGCCAATCATGAGAACGCCGACGAAGCGCTGCGCTCCGGCGGTGTCGTCGTGGTGTTCCCCGGCGGCGACTACGACGTGTACCGCCCCACGCTGACGGAGAACAAGATCGACTTCGACGGCCGCACCGGCTACGTGAGGGCGGCCCTGAACGCCGGCGTGCCCATCGTCCCCGCGGTGGGCATCGGTGGACAGGAAACCCAGCTCTACCTGTCCCGCGGTGAATGGCTGGCCAAGACACTGCGGCTGGACAAACTCCTGCGCTCGAAGATCCTGCCCATCTCATTCGGGTTCCCGTTCGGACTGTCCGCGGTGCTGCCGGTGAACGTCCCGTTGCCATCCAAGATCGTGATGCAGGTGCTGCCGCCGATCGACATCGTCGCCGAGTTCGGCGAGGACCCCGACATCGACGAAGTCGACGCCCACGTGCGGCACGTCATGCAGCGGGCGCTCGACACACTGGCCACCCAGCGCCGGCTCCCCGTGCTGGGCTAGCCGACGATGCCGCCACTGGACCGACTCAACCAAGCGCTGGGCCTGGTCGCCACCATGAGGCGTGCCGGGTTGATCGCGCCGATGCGGCCCGACAAATACCTGCGCATCGCCGCCGCGATGCAGCGCGAAAACATGGGCATCACTTCGGGATTCGCCAGCTCCGCGCAAAGATGCCCTGATCGCCCCGGTCTCGTCGACGAACTGGGCACCCTCACCTGGCGTGAAATCGACCAGCGCGCCGACGCGTTCGCCGCCGCACTACAAGGACTAACCGACGGCGGCGCTCGGCCGGATGTCGCCGCTAGCGCGGCTCCGCGAGTCATCGGCATCATGGCCCGCAACCACCGCGGCTTCGTGGACGCGTTGATCGCAGCCAACCGGATCGGTGCCGACGTGCTGCTGCTCAACACGTCGTTCGCCGGTCCCGCGCTGACCGAGGTGGTGCAACGCGAAGGCGTTGACGCGATCATTTACGACGAGGAGTTCACTCCCACCGTAGAGCGTGCGCTCACCGACAGCCCGGACACGACGCGCATCGTCGCGTGGACCGACACCGATGGCGACGGGTTGACCGTCGAGAAGCTGATCAGCGAGCACACCGGCTCACAGCCGCAGCGCGCGAGCACCAAGAGCAGAGTCATCCTGCTCACCTCCGGCACCACCGGAACTCCCAAGGGCGCCAAGCACTCCGGCGGCGGCCCGGAGGTCCTCAAAGCCATCCTGGACCGCACCCCGTGGCGGGCCGAAGAGCCCGTCGTCATCGTGGCGCCGATGTTCCACGCGTGGGGCTTCTCGCAGCTCGCGTTCGCGGCATCGATGGCGTGCACCATCGTGACCCGCCGCAAGTTCGACCCGGAGGCCACCCTCGAGTTGATCGACCGCCACCGCGCCACCGGGCTGTGTGTCGTCCCGGTGATGTTCGACCGGATCATGGAACTACCTGACGACGTACGGACCCGCTACAGTGGCCGGTCGCTGCGGTTCGCCGCCGCATCCGGTTCGCGGATGCGACCCGACGTCGTCATCAAGTTCATGGACCAGTTCGGCGACGTCATCTACAACAACTACAACGCCACCGAGGCCGGCATGATCGCCACGGCCACACCGCAGGATCTTCGGGCCGCACCCGACACGGCGGGAAAGCCAGCAGAAGGCACCGAGATCCGCATCCTCGACGCCGATTTCCGTGAGGTGCCGACCGGTGAGACCGGCAGCGTCTTCGTGCGCAACCCCACGCAGTTCGACGGCTACACCTCGGGCAAGACCAAGGACTTCCACGAGGGGTTCATGTCGTCGGGTGATGTCGGCTACGTCGACGAGACCGGGCGGCTGTTCGTGGTCGGCCGCGACGACGAGATGATCGTGTCGGGCGGAGAGAACGTCTATCCCATCGAGGTGGAGAAGACACTGGCCGCTCACTCCGACGTCGCCGAGGCGTCGGTGATCGGGGTGGACGACGAGCAGTTCGGGCAGCGACTGGCCGCATTCGTGGTTTTGCATGACGGTGCTGCGGCTACCCCGGAAGAACTCAAACAACACGTTCGAGAGAATTTGGCGAATTACAAAGTGCCCCGAGAGATTACGATCCTCGACGAGCTGCCGCGCAACATCACCGGCAAGATCGTCCGCCGCGACCTACAGGCCCGCGTCAGCGGTGGGTAGGCGCCGCTTTCCGCTGCTGCGCGCAGTCGCGGAACTCCTCAACGCCGCCAACGGCGTGCGACCGCTGGGCCGAGAGGGATACATCACCCTGCCGGTGTTCGCATTCGGCTGGCCCACCACCGAGATGTCGCCGCTGTACATGGCCGGCTCGATGCTCGACGCACTGCGCCGTGGCCGGCGCGGTGACTTCAAAGGCTGGCGTGGCCGAATCGCGTTGCTGCTCACCGCGATCGCGTGGGCCCTGCTGTGGCTTGTGCACCGCCGAAATATGCAGTCGCAGCCGTATTTCGAGCGGCCGTTGCGCGAGGCGCTTGGCGAGGACTACGAAGCGGTTGCCGCGCAGTCGCAACCCGCCCTTAGGCGCAGCCTTGCCAGGGTGCTGCCGAACGAGTTGATCCGGCGCCGCTACGTCGAAAAGGCCGGAACCGTCAAGTACGGGCCGCACCCGCGGGTGAACTTCGCCGACATCTGGCGACGAGCCGACCTGCCCCGCGACGGTCGGGCGCCGGTGCTGCTGCAGGTGCCCGGCGGCGCATGGGCGATCGGGATGCGGCGCCCGCAGGCCTATCCGATGCTGAGCCACCTCGCCGAGCGCGGCTGGGTTTGCGTGTCGATCGACTACCGCGTCAGCCCCCGGCACACGTGGCCGGACCACATCGTCGACGTCAAACGCGCGCTCGCCTGGATCAAGGAGAACATCGCCGATTTCGGTGGCGATCCCGATTTCGTTGCCATCACCGGCGGATCGGCCGGCGGGCATCTGGCGTCGCTGGCCGCGCTGACGCCCAACGACCCGCAATTCCAGCCGGGGTTCGAGGACGCCGACACCTCCGTCGTGTGCGCAGTGCCGATCTATGGCCGCTACGACTGGTTCACCGTCAAGGGATCCGGCCGCAAGGAGTTCATCGCATTCCTGCAGAAGTTCGTCGTCAAGAGACGGTTCGGCGAGAACAAGGAGATGTATGTTGATGCTTCACCGATCAAGCGGTTACGCCCCGATGCCCCACCGTTTTTCATTTTGCACGGCCAGGACGACTCCATCATCCCCGTCCAAGAAGGCCGCGAGTTCGCCGAAGCCATGCGTGACGTCTCGACGTCCACGGTCGCCTATGCCGAGATTCCGCACGCCCAGCACGCGTTCGACTTCTACGGGTCGCCGCGGGCGCATTACACCGCACAAGCAGTCGAGACGTTCCTGTCCTGGGTGCACGCCAAGAAGCGCGGCGTCACGTCGAGTGGCCACTTGACACACGCCCAATCGCCGGAGGCGTGACACAGCTGGCCACTCGGCCGGTACCGCTATTGCGTCATCGCGGATTCGACGACCGTAAGCTCCGCGGGAAGTCCTGCGGCCTT
>DATFCF010000645.1:0-2240 GCA_035253445.1 Mycobacterium sp. | reverse complement strand
GGCTACCTGCTCGATGTCTCCAACGGGCTGTCCCTCGGCGGCAAGGTCGGCATCACCCCACAGGAGGGCCTCGGCCTCCCGGTCGGCGGCCTGCCCACCCTGACGATGTCGGTGCAGACCCCGCTCGAGGGCAACTGGGTGGTGCCGATCCGGCCGGGGCAGATCGTGGCTGTCTCCCTCGACAAGAAGACGATGACCACCGGCAACGGCAACGTCAACCTCGACAACATCCACTTCCAGATCAACGGCGCCGCCGGCCCCGTCTCCATCCGCACCTACTCGCAGTGGACCGCCTCCACCAAGGAAACCGACGACTCCTTCGCCGCCTACGGACCCCCGATCACCCTCTAGGAAGCCTCGGCCAGCGATCCAGTTCCCCGAGCCGACCCCGGCTCGGCCCCACCACCCCACCGATCATCAAGGAGAATGCTCATGTTGCTCGACGTCCTGCACTTCGTCGTCAAGACCCCCACCACCAGCCTGCTCGACGCCATCATCCAGTCCATCCAGTGGGTCACCGGATCGTCCACCCAGACCGTCTGAGGCTCCACCCGAAACCCGCGGAAACGGCCGCGCCACTGCGTATCATCCTCGCGGAGCGCATGGCGCCAAACTGACTACGGCCGCGCTCCCATCGCGGCGCCGCGATGGGAGCGCGTTCGTCTTCCGTTCCACTGTTCTTGCGTAGGCGGTGGACCTCAGGGCGGTGGCGTCGATGCGGATCTGCTTGCTCTGCTGGAACGCGAGAGACTGCCTGCCACCCTCTTCGTGAACGGCCGCTGGGTCGATGCGAACTCCAGGATTACCGCGCAGCTGTCGGGAGACCCACTCGTCGAGCTCGCGAACCACGGCAGCCTGCACATTCCGAGCCGGTGACCGGGAAGTTGCTGGTTGATAGCATGTTTCGGCAATGAGGTCACCAGCTGATTTAGGGATGCCGCTCCCGAGAACCCGCCGGACCAGCGCCACTGCTCCTGTTCGGGAGGGCTTTTCGTTACCGTCAATCGATCGCTGGGCGTGGGTTGTAATGCTGTGTCGGCTCCTCGCGCGTCAACGAGAAGGCTGGCCGCGTCACGCATTCGCATATACGCGGTTCGCGCCCTGTTGCCCACTCATCTGAGTCAGCCTTATCGTCTCGTGGTCTGGACGGTGTGCAGAACTTGGCGTCATAGCCATATCGACGTCACACAGGATAGGCGCAACCTTTTCGCGCTACTGCAAGCTGCTATCGGGGCGGCAGTACAGGGCCGGTGAACATCGTTTCGACAGGCAAGAACTAAGGTCCGAGAGCGTGAGGTCCGACAGATACGAGCGGCGTCATACCAACGCTCAGATCGGTTGGGTGCTCGGTCGCTCAACGCGGACCGTCGCTACACACGTAGAACACATCCTAGCCCAGCGGGATTTGCGAATCGGGCCGCCACGGCCGCCTCGGTGACACGGGTTGTCTATCGGTAGAACGACCGATGTGCACCGGTTCCATCTTCCGTATATTTCACCCGCAATCAACTGGCGTTTCGACGATGAGGGAGCTCATGGATACCGCAGTGAACCCGCAACAGATACAAAAAGTCTTCGGCGAGTATTTCGCTGCCGCCGATATCGACGGTTTACTGTCGCTGTACCGACCAGACGCGATCTTCACCGACCCTACGGGGCAACCGCATGTGGGTGATGCCGCTGTCCGCGTACAACTACAGTCCCTACTCGATATCCCGAACGTGAGCTTTGAGCTCCGAAACACGCACTCGTTCATCACCGATCGTGTCGCTCTCCTCCACGGCGCCTGGCAAATACGAGGAGGCGACGCCGAGAACGAAATCGCGATGAATGGGACGAGTATCGAGGTTGTCGAAAAGCAGCAGGACGGAAAGTGGTTGTATGTCATCGACAATCCGTTCGGTATCGCGCCAGAAGACGCGGCGTGACCGATACCGAGATTGGTCGCGGCCCACACGGCCACGGCCATCAAATCCGGTGAGATATCGGCCGTGAGGCCGATCAGGCGCCCACGCTGCAACAAAGTATGCCGGATCCATAGGGGCTAACCGAGCCGTATCTTGGGCCACAACCGCATGGAGCCCGCCGCACCCATAGTTCCCGTAGTTCCCGTCGTTGGCCGTCACGACTCCACTTGCACGGAACTCAGTGACCATACGCTCGCAGCACAGCGTCGTTTCTTCACCGAGTGACGGAAGGACTACTTCGTCGACAAGGTGCAGTGCCGCGAGGGTTCGACC
>DATFCF010000644.1:0-2556 GCA_035253445.1 Mycobacterium sp. | reverse complement strand
CCCTGGGCATTCCGGGTATCACGGCGCACCGGGCGGTGTTCGCCGACGGACCGGTAGCCGGGCAGGCAGTGCTGGTGCACGGCGTGCATGGCGCGGTCGGTTCGCTGGCGGCGCAGCTCGCGCACCAGGGCGGCGCCACCGTCATCGGCACCGTTCGCCGTGGTGTGGAGGCGGCGACGGTGCGGGGCGATGCCGTATCGCATCTCGTCGCCCTCGACGGACCCGACCCGGTCGCGCGGATCCGGGAGATGGCGCCAGACGGCGTCGACCGCATCGTCGAGGTCGCGTTGTCTGCCAACGCCGACATCGACGCCGAGGTAGTGGCCCAGGGCGCGGTCATCGCGGCCTACTCCTCGCCGGCTGACCGTCCCGCGCTGCCGTTCTGGCCGTTGCTGTTCGCCAACGTCAGCCTCCGCCTGCTGGGCAGTGACGACTTCCCCACCGAGGCCAAGCAGCAGGCGGCCCGCGACATCACGGCAGCCGCCGCGACGGGACAGCTCCACGTGACAGTGGCGCCACCCTATCCGCTCGACGACATCGCCGCGGCTCATCACGCGGTGGAGTCCGGGAGCCGGAAGGGCCGGATTCTGGTGTCAACCGGTGGGTAGTGGGGCGGCGGCGACCACCAGTGACAGCGGCCCGACGGTGATGGGCTCGCCCACCGCCAGCGGCGAACCCGGTGCCGGCAGCCCGTCGTCGATGCTGCTGTCCAGCTCGACGGTCCAGACCGCGCCAGATCGCCCCGGTACCGGCAAGGTCACCGGTTCGTCGCCGGCGTTGGCGAGCACGAGCACGTCGTCATCGGTCAGCGCAATGCCTTGCGCGTCGATCAGATCCACCCGGTCACCGGCGAGCAGCCAGCCGAGAAAGCGTGCGCCAGGATCGGCCCAGTCATCGCCGGACAGCGGCGTCCCCTCTGCTCCGATCCAGGTGACGTCCGCTAGCGCTCCCACCTCAGCGACCGTGCCGGTGAGGAAGCTGCGCCTGCGTAGCACCGGATGCGCCGCCTGCAGGCGAATCATCCGAGCAGTGAACGCGGTCATCGCCCGGCTGTCGTCGGTGGCGGCCCAGTCATGCCACGACGTGGGGCCGTCCTGGCAGTAGGCGTTGTTGTTGCCGCCCTGAGTGCGACCGATCTCGTCGCCACCGCCGATCATCGTCACGCCCTGCGAGACGAGCATCGTGCCCAGCAGCACGCGCCGGTGCCGCCGCCGCACCGCGCGCACCGCCGGATCGTCGGTTGGTCCTTCCACGCCATGGTTGGTGGACCGGTCGTGGGGAGTGCCGTCCCGGTTTCCCTCACCGTTGGCCTCGTTGTGCTTGCGGGAGTAGCTGACGAGGTCGGTGAGTGTCATCCCGTCGTGCGCGGTGACGAAGTTCATCGACGCGTCGGGTCCGCGGCGGGTCACCCCGTAGATGTCGCTGGAGCCGGCCACCCGGGTAGCGAGGTTGCGGCGTTGCCCCTGGCCTCGCCAGAAGTCCCGGACCGTGTCGCGGTAGGTGTCGTTGTACTCGACCCAGCCGGCCGGGAATCGGCCCACGGCATAGCTGTCGGGAGCGCCGAAGTCCCACGGCTCGGCGATCAGTTTCACGCCGGACAGCACCGGATCCTGGTACACCAGATCGAAGAAGGCAGCAAGCCGGTCGACGTACCCGTGCTGGCGGGCCAGCGCGGCAGCCAAGTCGAAGCGGAATCCGTCGACATGCATCTGCGTGACCCACCAACGCAACGAGTCACAGATCAGCCGGAGCACCTCGGGCCGGCCGGTATCGAGGCTGTTGCCGGTGCCGGTGGTGTCGACGTAGCGGCTGGGATCAGCGGGATCCAGTCGGTAGTAGACCTCGTTGGCCAAGCCGCGCAATGACAGGGCGGGTTCGTGCGGATGCCCTTCCGCGGTGTGGTTGAACACGACGTCCAGCACGACCTCCAGGCCGGCGGCATGCAGTGAACGCACCATCTCGCGGAACTCCCGCACCTGCTGGCCCCGGCTGCCCGACACGCTATATGCCGCGTGCGGGGCGAAGAATCCCAGCGTGGAGTAGCCCCAGTAGTTGGTGAGCTGCCGGTCGAGCAGCGCCTGTTCGGAGACGAACTGGTGCACCGGCATCAGTTCGATCGCGGTCACGCCGAGCCCGCTGAGGTGCTCCAGCACCGCGGGGTGGGTCAGTCCCGCGTAGGTGCCGCGCAGGGCTTGCGGTACCGCGGGGTGCCTCGCAGTGAGCCCCTTGACGTGCGTCTCGTACACGACGGTGTCAGCCCACGCCGTGCGCGGCGGGCGGTCGTCCGCCCAGTCGAATGCCGGGTCGATCACCACCGAGTGCATCCGTCGCGGCTGCGCCGGATCAGCGGCGGTCAACGCATAGGCATACGGGTCGACGAGCAGCGCCGATGGGTCAAACCGCAGCCCACGACTGGGATCGAAGGGCCCGGACACCCGGTAGCCATAACGCTGACCTGGACTGACGCCGGGTACCCGGCAGCTCCACACATCCTGATCTGGCCACATCGGCTCGCTGCGTTCGATGATTGCGCCGCCTGGCGCATCATCCAGCAGC
>DATFCF010000643.1:0-8674 GCA_035253445.1 Mycobacterium sp. | reverse complement strand
TATTTCACGTACTCGGCGCCGCGGCGGCGTTCCTGGTTTCGGCTGGCTGGTTCGTGCTGCTGACCCTGATGTGGCCGGCCTCGTCGCGGCCCTACATCGCGGGATCGAGCGACAACAACTTCATGAACCTTGTGCTGGGCTACAACGGTTTTGCCCGCATCCTCGGCCGCAACCACGGCGGGTTCGACGTCGAGCAACCCGTCGTCGGGAATGCCGCGGGCGCGACGTTCCATCACGGCTTCGGCGGGTTCGGCGCTCAGTCCCAGGGCTGGTCGCGGTTGTTCTCCGGTGAGTTCGGCTTCGAGATCGGCTGGCTGGTGCCCGCCGCGCTGCTGGCCGCCGCGCTGGTGATGTGGTCGCGGCGCAGCGCGCCACGGACCGACCTCGTGCGCGCCGCCGTCATCCTGTTCGGCGGCTGGCTGGTGGTCGACGGTGTGGTGCTGAGTTTCATGCACGGGATGATCCACCCGTACTACAGCCTGTCCATAGCGCCGGCGATCGCGGCCCTGTTCGCGATGGGCGTTCACGAGATGTGGTGGCATCGAAGGGTTCTCGCGGCAATGCTACTCGGCACCGGTGTGTGGGCGTGGTGGATCCTTGGACGCAACAGCGGATGGCTGCCGCCGTTGCGATGGACGATCCTGGCGGTGGCGGTCGTCGCTGCGGTGATGCTCGTAGGCCGGTGGTCGGATCGGCGCGGATTCGCGATGGCCGCGGTGAGCGCGGGCTTGATCGGCGCGCTGGCCGGACCCGCAGCCTATGCGATCGCCACCATCGGCCAGCCGCATCACGGCGGCGGGCCGACCGTCGGTCCGGCGACGGCCGCTCGGTCGGGCATGTTCGACCAAAGCGACGACAACCCCGGCCTCGACGCGATCCTGAAAGGCAGCGGGACGACGTGGTCAGCGGCGATCAACCGGTCGTCAAGTGCGGCAGGGCTCGAATTGGGCAGCGGCACAGCGGTAATGGCGATCGGTGGGTTCTCCGGCACCGACCCGGCGCCTACGCTCGAGCAATTTCAGGACGACGTCGCCCAGCACAAGGTGGCCTACTACGTCGTCGTCAACAACCACGACCATGGACCCGCACGGTCGAACGGGGGCCACGCGGACATCGCGAAGTGGGTGTCGGCCTCATTCCGGTCGACCACGGTCGGTGACGCGACGGTCTACGACCTGTCCGCGCCCAAAGGGGCTAGCGCACCAGCCGCCGCAGCAGTACCGACGCCGCGGTGATGCCCGCCACCGCGGCCACCACCAGCACCGCGACGTCGAGCACCGCGTTGGTCTCGGCGCCGATCAGAAGCCCGCGTAGCGCGTTGACCTCGTAACTGAGCGGGTTGACGGCCGACAGCCAGCGCAGCCACTGCGGCATCACGTCGACGGGATAGAGCGCGTTGGATGCGAAGAACAACGGCATCGTGATGGCCTGGCCGATGCCCATCAATCGATCCCTGTTGCGCACCAGACCGGCCAGCGTCATCGACAGACAGGCGAAGAAGGCGGAGCCCAGCACCACGACGCCCATCGCGGCAAGGATTTTCAGCGGGTTGAGGGTCATGTACACACCAAGGAGGTATGCCAGTGCCACCACCCCGACGACCTGGACCACCGAACGCACTCCTGCCGCGAACGCCTTCCCGGTGACCAGCGCCGACGCCGGGGCAGGCGTGACCATCAGCTTGGCGAGGATGCCGGCGTCGCGGTCCCAGATGATCTGGATGCCGTAGAAGATCGAGATGAACAGCGCGGACTGCGCGATGATCCCGGGTGCCAGGAACGCCAGGTACGGCACGTCGCCGGTATCGATGACGTGCAAACGGGAAAACGTCTGGCCGAAGATCAACAGCCACAGCGCGGGCTGCACCATGCGCGTGACGAGTTCGGTGCGGTCATGGCGCAGCTTCTGCAGCTCGACAAGGGAGAAAGCGCCGACCCGCCGCACCAGTCCCCGGATGCGGCGCCACCCGCGCGGTGCGCGAACCAGGGTGATCTCGACGTTCGGCTCAACCGACACGGCGCGCCGTCCTTCTGCTCGTCCTGACGGCTCGTAAGCCGCCGTCGGAGGTGTCCTCATCGAGATCCGAGCCCGCGTAACGGCGGAACACGTCCTCGAGCGTGGCGGCAGGGGAAACCGTTTGCTTCAACTCGGCCGGTGAGCCGATCGCCTGCAGCCGCCCGTGATGCATCAGTGCGACCCGGTCGCACAGCGCATCGGCCTCCTCCATGTAGTGCGTCGTGAGCAGCACCGTCATCCCGAACTCGGCTTGCATACGGCGCACTTGGCTCCAAACACCGTCGCGGGCAATGGGATCCAGGCCCACGGTGGGCTCATCGAGGATCAGCAGTGACGGCCGGTTCACCAACGCCTGGGCCAGCTCGAGCCTGCGGACCATGCCTCCGGAGTAGGTGCCTGCCAGCCCGTCGGCGACGTCGAGCAACTGCATCGCCTCGAGCGCTTCGTCGACACGATCGGAGCGGTCGCGGCGCGGCACGTCATACAGGCGCGCGAACAAGTCGACGTTCTGCCTTCCGGTCAACGCGGACTCGATCGAAAGCTGTTGCGGCACATAGCCGATGTTCTGCCGGATGTCCATGGTGTCGCGGCGTGCAGACAGGCCGAAGATGAACACCTCGCCTTTCTGGACCGGCGTCAGGGTGGTCAGCACCCGCACGACGGTGGTCTTTCCCGCGCCGTTGGGTCCGAGCAGACCCACGGTCTCACCGGCTCTGACCTGCAGGCTGAAATCGTCGACGGCGGTGAAGTGACCGTAGGAGTGGGTGAGGTGGCGGCAATCTATGGCCAACGGCGGCTCAGTTCGATTCATGAGGCTCTCGCGTTTCGCTTTCGTGCAACATGTGGGTCATTTCGGCGAGCACCTTCAAGCCACCCGCCAGGTTTTCGACCTGGTTGGCGTCCAGCTCGTCGAGCACCGCCGCCAGTGCGGCCCGCCGGGCGGCGCGGGACTCGTCGGCGATGTGCTGGGCGGGCTCGGTCAGCCGCAGCCGGCCCACTCGCCGGTCGTCGGCGTCGGTGGTGCGGATCAGCAGCCCGTCGGCCGCGAGCTTGGACACCAACGTGGACGCGGTGTTCGGCACCAGGCCCAGCTCGGTGGCCGCTTCGCGGACCGAGATGCCCGGCTGGCGTCCGACAAGTCGCAGCAGCTCGGCTTGCGACTGCGTCAGCCCTGTCGCGTCGAACCCTCGGCCGACCCGGTGCAGCTGGCGGCGGAACCTGCCGACCACGTGGAACAGCTCGGTGGCCAGGTCGGCGCGCGTCTCCACCCGAACGACGATACCTCTGTTTCAGAGGTATCTATGCGGCGGCCCCTACGGTGAGACGGCGTCAGGGGATTCGGGCAACACCTGACCGCCGTCGACCGCGATGGCCTGGCCGGTGATGTAACCGGCCTCGTCGCTCGCAAGGAATGCCGCGGTGTAGCCGATATCCTCCGGCGACCCGAGAGCGCCCGCGGGGATCGCGCGGGCCATGCCTGCCAGATAGTCCGCACCGAGATCCGCGAGCCCCTCGGTCAGGATGTTGCCCGGCAGCACCGCGTTGACGGTGATCCGGTGCGGGGCCAGTTCGATCGCCGCGGTCCGCATGAAACCCAGCTGCGCGGCCTTCGATGCGCCGTAGTGCGACCATCCGGGAAACCCGGTGATCGGACCGGTGATCGACGAGGTGAGGATGATCCGGCCCCGGCCGGAGGTGATCAGCGCGTCCAGGCAGGCCTGCACGCTGAAGACGTTTCCCTTGACGTTGACGTCGAGCACCTCGGCCAGCTGATCCGGGGTCATCGTCTTCAGCGGGGCGTCGGGGAAGATCCCGGCATTGGCGCACAACACGTCGAGCCCGCCGAACGCGTCGACCACGGTCTGCGCCATCGTGGTGCAGGAATCGCGGTTCGTCACGTCGACAGCGACGCCGATGACCGTGCCGGTGCCAAGCCCATCGAGGGCGCTGACCGTGGCGTCGATGTCCTGCACGGACCGGGCCGCGACGGCCACGTGCGCTCCCGCGCTCGCGAACACCGATGCGATTCCCCTGCCGATTCCCTTGCTGCCCCCGGTGACCAGCACCGACCTACCGTCCAGTGAGAACATGCGAATCAGTCTTGGGCATCGGCGACCGCAGGGCAGGCCAACGGCCGACGAATTAACACGCCGGTAGCCGAGAATGGATGGCATGGCCAAATACCTGCTCAACGACGTCGCGGTGGCCAAGGCGCGGTCACTGATCGACGCCAGGCAGTACGTTCTCGACAGCGATTGGGGAGAGGCGCAACCCCGTGCGGACGCGCAGAACGCCTACCTCGAATCGCACTCCTGGGACGATTACGTGCAGTGGCATCTCGGGCTGACCGACGGTGCCAAGGACCACACCAAGGCTCGATATGCGTTCGTATACGGCGACTTTCGACGCCTGCACCGGACGGGGCTGATCGCCTGTGTGTACCGGGCATCCGAATGGCGGCACAAGGACATCGAACTGGCCGCCCATGACCTGCTGCAGTATCTCGACCGCAAGACCGGCCTGGTGCCGTCTAAGGGCGCAGGATGAAGTCCAGAAAACCCTCTCGCAGTTCGGGGGGTGCATCGCCGCCCGAACCGGCTCCATGCAGCAGACCCAGACCCGCCGCGAACATCACCGTCGAACGCAGCCCCGCCTCTTCGGGCTCGAAGCCGTAGTCGACGAACGCCTGCCACACCGCCGTCAGAACTCGCCCGTCGCTTCGCTGGATGCTTGCCAGCACCGTTTTGTCGGAAAGTGCCCACACGCGCATGGCCCGCTCAAGGGCCCAGTGTTCGGGCCCGACCAGCGTGCGCATCATGATCGCCAGGCGTTCGCGGGGTTCGATGTCGGGCATGTTCTCGAACGTGCGTCTGCGCTCGTCCTGGAGGCTGCCCCACGCGTCGGCGACTGCGTCGCGGTAGGCGGCGTAGTCGGTGAAGTGCCAGTAAAAGCTGCCCTTGGTAACGTTCAGCCGTTCGCAGAGTCGCTCGATTCGCATCGCATTCGGGCCGGTATCCGCAAGAAGTGCGAATCCGGCCTGGATCCAATCGTCGGCCGACAATCGGCGGCCAGCACCGCGCGCCGGTGCCATGCTGGGCAGCATACGGCGATCGCCGACCGCTGTAACTGACACTTGCGGAAATTATGTTTGGCAAAGTAACGACAACTTGCCGATCAGAGAGGCCCTGCACAAAAGCGGCAACCGTGGCCGCCAGGTAGGGCGCCGCCGCTCTTCGGCTCCTACTCCGGCCCGCCCGGCCGGCGGCACAGCTGAGAAAACTCTGGTGCCAGCGCAGCGGCCACGGTTGCTACAGCGGCTAACCGTACCATACGGCCTGGTACGGAGAGTGGAAGTCAAGCAGTAAGGATGCTGGCGCGCAACACTTCTGAGATCAGACCTCGGCCTCGTCGGGTCAGCGGGCGTTCCACAAGCCGACAAGTGGGCAACCGCCTTGATGTCGAACGCGTCAATCCCGAATTCGACGATTCGCCCAACGACACGGGCGGCGTCGACGACACCCTGCGTCCCAGCGAAGCGCTCGACGCCGACGACGTCCGTAACGACGACGGCGACGAAGTCGTCGACCCGCCGGAGCATTGGGTCGCCGCGGATAAGGTTGCAGAGGAGCCCGACGGCGAATCGCTTGACGAAAAGCTGGCTGCGGAGGAGCCCGAACCGTCACCGGTGGCGGCCTCCGACGACGATCTCGACCACATCGATCCCATCCACCACGGAACCGACGAGGGTCAGGTCAGCGGCACTCCCGAGGGCGGAGATTCGCTGTTCGGAGTCGTCGAGTGACCTAGAGCGTCGAGGCCTGTAGCACCAGGACCGCGCGGCCGTCGATCGTCAACTTCTCGCCTGCGGCAATTGGTTTCGGTTCACCGTCGGTGACCGCGTCGGCCCCGGTGTCGACGACGGGTTGCCACGCCGTACCGAAATCGACTGGCGGTAGGGCGAATTCGATCGGTTCGTGGTGGGCGTTGAAGCACAGCACGAAAGAGTCGTCGGTGACCCGCTGGCCGCGCATATCGAGATCGGGTATGCCGTGCCCATTCAGGTACACGGCCACCGACTTGGCGAACCCGGTTTCCCAGTCCTCGTCGCTCATCTCGGTACCGTCCGGCGCGAACCACGCGATGTCGGGCATGCCGGGCATGCCGCGTTGCCGCACCGGGCGGCCGGAGAAGAACCGCCGCCGCCGAAACACCGGATGTGCCGTGCGCAGCGCCGACACCGTCCTGGTGAACTCGATCAGGTCCGTATCGGCGTTCGCCCAGTCGATCCAGGACAGCTCGTTGTCCTGGCAGTACACGTTGTTGTTGCCCTGCTGGGTGCGGCCGAGCTCATCGCCGTGCGAGATCATCGGAACGCCTTGTGAAAGCAGCAGTGTGGCAAGGAAATTGCGTTGCTGGCGGGCCCGAAGCGCGTTGATCTCCTTGTCGTCGGTCGGCCCCTCCGCCCCGCAGTTCCATGATCTGTTGTGGCTTTCGCCGTCGCGGTTGTCCTCTTTGTTGCCTTCGTTGTGTTTCTCGTTGTAGGACACCAGATCACGCAGGGTGAACCCGTCGTGGGCGGTGACGAAGTTGATCGATGCGACGGGCCGGCGTCCGGTGAGCTCGTAAAGATCGGCGGAGCCGGTCAGCCGATACGCGAACTCGTCGAGGGTGGCGGGCTCCCCGCGCCAATAGTCGCGAACGGTGTCGCGATACTTGCCGTTCCATTCGGTCCACTGCGGCGGAAAGTTGCCCACCTGGTATCCGCCCGGGCCGACGTCCCACGGTTCGGCGATCAGCTTGACCTGGCTCACCGTCGGATCCTGTTGTACGAGTTCGAAAAACGCGGACAGCCGGTCGACGTCGTAGAACTCCCGGGCCAGTGACGAGGCCAGGTCGAACCGGAACCCGTCGACATGCATCTCGGTCACCCAGTACCGCAGCGAGTCCATGATCAGCTGCAGCGAGTGCGGGTGACCGACGTTGAGGCTGTTGCCGGTACCGGTGTAGTCCAGGTAGTACCTGGGATCGTTATCAACCAATCGGTAATAGGCGGCGTTGTCGATTCCCCGCATCGACAGGGTCGGCCCCAAGTGGTTGCCTTCTGCGGTGTGGTTGTAGACCACGTCGAGGATGACCTCGATATCGGCCTCGTGCAGGGCGCGGACCATCGCCTTGAACTCCTGGACTTGCCCGCCGGGGGTGGAGCTGCTGCTGTACTTGGGATCGGGCGCCAGAAATCCGATGGTGTTGTATCCCCAGTAGTTGCTCAAGCCCTTTTCGATGAGCGTCGAGTCGTTGACGAAGTGGTGTACCGGCATCAACTCGATTGCGTTGACGCCCAGCGATTTCAGGTGCTCGATGATCACCGGGTGGGCGGCGGCGGCGTACGTCCCGCGGATCTGTTCGGGGATGTCCGGGTGCGTCTGGGTGAGCCCCTTGACGTGTGCCTCGTAGATCACTGTGTCGGCGTATTCGTGGCCCGGCGGGCGATCGACGCCCCAGTCGAAGAACGGGTTGATGACGACCGACTTCGGCATGCTGGCCGCTGAATCGTCGTCGTTGCGGCTGTCGGGGTCGCCGAAGTTGTAGCCGAACAGCGACTGGTTCCAGTCGAACGTGCCGTCGATGGCCTTGGCGTAGGGGTCGAGCAGCAGCTTGTTCGGGTTGCAGCGCTGGCCGGCCCGCGGATCGTGGGGGCCATGCACCCGGTAGCCGTAGCGCTGGCCCGTTTCGATGTTGGGGATGAAGCCGTGCCACACGAATCCGTCAACCTCGGGCAGCGTCACTCTGGTCTCGGTGCCGTTGTCGAACAGGCACAGCTCGACCCGATCCGCGGCCTCGCTGAACACCGCGAAATTCGTGCCGGATCCGTCGTAGGTCGCGCCAAGCGGGTAGGCCTTGCCGGGCCAGATCTCCAGAGGCGCCGCGGCATCATTCACCAAGGCGACACTACTGGGCGGCCGATGCCGGAGCATCAGGCCCATACCGCTGTACCGCGGGCTCGCTGCTCACTGTCGATCGCGGAGTGGCGACCATCACGCTCAACCGGCCACGGCGGCGCAACGCCGTCCGCGACGTGCAGGCGTACCTTCGCAGCGCGTAGGGTTAAGCGACCTCGACGCCGGAGTCGCGCAGATCCTCGACGGCCTTGGCCGTCGACTCCGGGGCGACGCCGGCCGTCAGGTCCAGCAGCACCCGGGTGTCAAAGCCCGCCTTTGCGGCGTCGGCGGCGGTGGCATGAACGCAGTAGTCGGTGGCGATGCCGACGACGTCGACCTCGTCGACGCCGCGCTGGCGCAGCCAGTCGGCCAGTGCCGTGCCCTCATCGTCGGTTCCCTCGAAGCCGCTGTAGGCCGCCGAGTAGTGGCCCTTGTGGAACACCGCTTCGACTGCGCCGACGTCGAACTGGGGATGGAAGTCCGCGCCCGGCGTGCCGACCACGCAGTGCCGCGGCCAGGACACCGTGTAGTCGGGATCGTCGGAGAAGTGCTCGCCGGGATCGATGTGGAAGTCCTTGGTCGCCACGACGTGCGCGTACCCGGGGTGGCTCGCGAGCAGTTGTGTGATCCCGCGGGCCACCGCGGACCCGCCGGTCACCGCCAGGGAGCCACCCTCACAGAAGTCGTTCTGGACGTCGACGATGATGAGTGCCCGTGCC
>DATFCF010000642.1:0-5250 GCA_035253445.1 Mycobacterium sp. | reverse complement strand
ACGTGCGCCGGCACCGACGCGAAGGTCGGCACGACCGTCTCACCGAACGGTGAGGCAAAGAAGGTGAAGAAGAACGCGACACCGGTTACCAGGCCAAGCGAGACGAGCGCCGGCATGAACGCTGTCAGGCGCGTCGGCGCGGGCGACAACCAGGCGCGACGCAACGGAGCGCTCAGCACGAGCAGCCCGCCGACCATCAGCATCAGATGGGTCGGGCTGAGCACCGCTTCCAGGTTCACTTCGACGCCGAACACCTGATGCCACGCCATGTCCAAGAGACCGCCAAGCCCGAAAAGAGCCAGACCGATAAGTGACGGACGGTCGGCCAGGACGATGAGGTCACGCCGGGTCGCGTCGGGGTGCTGCCGTTGCGCCCGCCAAGCAGTGACCAGCGCCATTCCGACGCCGCCGGAGTAGAGCACTGCGTGCCACGGCGTGAAGAAGCTGTCAGGACGCCGCTCAGTGTGGGCCCACCCGTCGAGGAAGAGGCCCGCGATTGTCCAGATCCCGAACGCGATCAGCGCCCAGTCGGCGCGTTCCTCATAACGCTCGCTTGCCACGTTCCGGGAAGAAGTCATCTCTCTACAATACCCATTGGGGGTATATGCGCAAGGTCTTGTAAAATACGGGGGAGGGGTATATGGTGCGTCCCGCGAACGAAAGGACCCTCTGATGACGACCACGATTTTCAATGTCAAGGGCATGACCTGTGGCCACTGCGTAGCCGCCGTTTCGGGCGAGATCGCCAAACTCGCATCGGTGACCGATGTCGCCGTCGACCTCGACTCCGGCGCGGTCACCGTGACCAGCGACGACGAGCTGTCGGCTGACGACGTGCGCGCCGCTGTAGACGAGGCCGGGTACGAGCTGATCGCATGAACGCGGCCCTCAAGCTCGCGCTATTCGCCCTGCTGCTCGTGGCGATGGTGGCCGGCGGCGCCGTGGTCGGAGCGGCCGCCCGCTCCGACGAGCCCGAGCCCGCACACGTTCACACGAGCCGATGACAACGACCCAAACCGATTCGCGCCGTCACGTCGAGCTCTCCATCGGAGGCATGACCTGCGCATCTTGCGCGGCGCGCATCGAGAAGAAGCTGAACCGGCTCGAAGGCGTCGCCGCGACGGTCAACTTCGCGACGGAGACGGCGACCGCGGACATCCCCGCCGCTATCGACGTCACCACGCTGATCGATGCGGTCGAAGCCGTCGGCTACTCGGCGAGCATCCCTGCTCCCGAGACCGCAGCGGAGCCGGCGACCGCGATTGACGAGCTCGCCGGACTGCGGACGCGGCTGCAGGTCAGCGCGGCGCTGACCGTGCCGGTCGTTCTGATGAGCATGGTTCCCGCTTTGCAGTTCGACGACTGGCAATGGCTCGCTCTGACACTCGCATCACCGGTCGTCGTGTGGGGCGCGCTCCCGTTCCACCGCGCAACCTGGACGAACCTGCGTCACGCCGCGGCCACGATGGACACGCTGATCTCGGTGGGCACCATCGCCGCGTTCGGTTGGTCGCTCTACGCCCTGTTCTTGGGTGACGCAGGCAAGCCAGGCATGCGCATGCAGTTCGCGCTCACGATCCAACGCTCCGCCGGCACCCACGAGATTTACCTCGAAGTCGCATCCGGCGTCGTCGTGTTCCTCCTCCTCGGACGCTTCCTCGAAGCCCGCGCCAAGCGCCGCTCCGGCGCCGCACTGAAGGAGCTCCTCCAGCTCGGCGCCAAAGAAGTGGCCGTTCTCCGCGACGGCGGCGAAATACTCGTCCCGGTCGACCAGCTACGCGTCGGCGAGCGCTTCGTCGTGCGCCCCGGCGAAAAGATCGCCACCGACGGCATCGTCGAGGAAGGCACATCGGCCGTCGACGCATCCTTGCTCACCGGCGAAAGCGTGCCCGTCGACGTGAAACCGGGCGACAGCGTGACCGGCGCGACCATCAACGCCGGGGGCCGCCTGGTGGTGCGCGCCACCCGCGTAGGTGCCGACACCGCTCTGGCCCAGATCGGTCGCCTCGTCACCGAAGCCCAAGCCGGCAAAGCCCAAATCCAGCGTCTCGCCGACCGCGTCTCAGCGATTTTCGTGCCCGTCGTCGTATGCCTCGCCGCCGCCACCCTCGGCTTCTGGCTGGGCGCGGGCGACGGCCCCGCAGCCGCGATAACCGCCGCGGTCGCCGTCCTGATCATCGCCTGCCCGTGCGCGCTCGGTCTCGCCACGCCTACCGCGCTGCTCGTCGGCACCAGCCGAGGCGCACAACTCGGCATCCTCATCAAAGGACCCGAGACGCTCGAATCCACGCGGCGGGTCGACACCATCGTGCTCGACAAGACCGGCACCGTCACCACGGGTCGCATGGCGCTCGTCGACGTCGTTCCTGCGGGCGGCGAACAAGCCGAGGAAGTTTTGCGGCTGGCGGCCAGTGTCGAACACGCATCGGAACACCCCATCGCCCGGGCGATCGCCGAAGGCGCCACCGCCCGGGGCACCACGCTCGCTGCGGTCGAGTCATTCGCGAACACCGAAGGACTCGGCGTCCAAGGCGTGGTGGACGGCCACGCCGTGCTCGCGGGCCGCGAACGATTCCTGACGGACTGGGCGCTCACCATGCCCGAGGACCTCCAGGCAGGGAAAGCCGAAGCCGAAGCAGCCGGACGCACCGCGATCGTCGTGGCGTGGGACGGCGCAGTCCGCGGCGTCGTCGTTGTCGCCGACACCGTCCGCCCAACCTCAGCTGCTGCCATCGCACGCCTCCGAGCTCTCGGACTACGGCCCGTCCTGCTCACCGGAGACAACCAACGCGCGGCAGAGGCAGTCGCGGCCGAAGTCGGCATTGACGAAGTGATCGCGGAGGTCCTGCCCGCCGACAAGGTCGACACGATCCGCCGCCTGCAAGAACAAGGACGCGTTGTTGCGATGGTCGGCGACGGCGTGAATGATGCCGCCGCCCTCGCGCAGGCAGACCTCGGCTTGGCCATGGGGACCGGTACCGACGTAGCGATCGAAGCGTCAGATCTCACACTCATGCGGGCGGACCTTCACAACGCCGCCGACGCGGTCCGGTTGTCCCGCGCCACGCTACGAACCATCAAGTCGAACCTGTTCTGGGCCTTCGGCTACAACGTCGCCGCGTTGCCGCTCGCCGCGGCGGGCCTCCTCAATCCGCTGATCGCCGGCGCCACAATGGCGTTCTCGAGCGTGTTCGTCGTCACGAACAGTCTCCGCCTGCGGCGCTTCTCGGCGTCGGTAAGCGACTAGCTACGTGGTCGGCGTGTACGTCCAGTGCCACGACTCGCGTGCCACGTCAGCCTCGAACCCGTACTCAGAAGCGTGCTCGCGCATCCACGCCAGCGCACGAGGCGACAGGTCCAGATCCGCGCTGCGACCCCACCCGTGGTTACTGGTTCCCGGCGTCGCAGCGAGGCCCCCGCTGCGGTACAGGCCCTTCTCCTGGGCCACTCGGAGCTGGGCATCGAAGGACCGGTACGAGTCGGTGACACCGATCGTGACGCCTTGCGCCGCCGCGTCGTCGATGAGACGCGTCAGCGCGCGGGCCGCAGGGGCCCACATCCGATGCCCCGTCCGGCCAACCGGCTCCAGCGCCGACGCCGGGACCTTGCCGTTACCGAAACGTGCCAGCTCAGACGGCGCGCCGCTGCTGCTGAGCGACGACGACCGGTCACTGGTAGCGATCGCGTCCTGGAGGGCTGCGTCGAACGACGCGCCGCGGCTGGGCGCCGGCGGTCGCCTGACGCCGGCGAACTGGCTGATCGCCGCGATACGCAGTTGAACGGACTCGACACTCATAGACACACCCAGGCTGGGTACTTGGTCCTGTCGGCGCTGACCAACCCACATTGAGGAGAACGACATGATTCTCGACACCGGCCCGCTACTGATCTGGTTCGCGGCCGCGGGCCTATCGGTCACCTATGTCGCTTGGGACAGCTTCGTCCGGCGGAACCCCGAGGCCACCGTGATGAAGTGGGGATGGGTCCTCATCACCATGTACATGGGAGTCGTGGGGCTCGCCCTCTACGTCCTCGTCGACAAGGAGCCGCGCCCGGGCGAGCACGAGAGCTTCGTGAAACCGCTGTGGAAACAAGGGATCGGTTCGACAGTGCACTGCATCGCCGGAGATGCCACCGGCATCATCACCGCCGCGGTCATCGTGTCGATCTTGGGCCTACCGATGTGGCTCGACCTCATCATCGAGTACGTCGCCGGCTTCGGCTTCGGCCTGTTCATCTTCCAAGCCCTGTTCATGAAGGACATGGCCGGCGGCAAGTACGGCACCGCCGTAGTCCGCTCCTTCATCCCGGAGTGGTTCTCGATGAACATGATGGCCGCAGGCATGTTCTTCGTGATGACCCAGCTGATGATGGGCCGCGACATGAGAGCCATGGAGCCGACCACACCGCAGTTCTGGTTTGTCATGTCCGTCGGCGTGATCGTCGGCTTCGCCACCGCCTATCCCGTCAACGTGTGGCTCGTCGCCCAGCGACTCAAACACGGACTGATGACAGTGCGACCCAAAGGCGCGGCGGCATGAGCGAACACATGCACCACACCGGCAACGGCGGACACGAGATGCAATCCACGGCCACCAAACCCCAAATCGCCGTCGTCGGGCTCCTCACAATCCTGGCCCTCGTCGTCGGCGTCGCGATCCCCGCGAACCGCGTCAACCTCAGCTTGTCCAAGGAAGACGTCGGCGGGTTGATCATGCCGCCGGGTATGCCAATGACCAACGACACACCGGGCGAGGCAATGCGCGAAATGGCGGCCGTCAAGTCGTCCGACGTCGCCTACACCGCACCCGACAACGCCCAGGGCGACCGCACCTTGCAACCCAAGGTCGTCAACGGCGTCAAGGAGTACACGCTCGAGGCGTCGGTGATCCGCTGGACTGTCTACCCGGGCCAGCGCATGCTCGCCTACGCCTTCAACCGCCAAGTCCCCGGCCCGCGCATCCGCGTCACCGAAGGCGACCGCCTACGCATCCGCGTCGTCAACCACCTACCGGAGACCACCACGGTGCACTGGCACGGCTTGTTGGTGCCGAACGCAATGGACGGGCCGGCCCACATCACCCAGAAGCCGATCCCGCCCGGCGGCTCGTTTACCTACGAGTTCACCGTTGGCCAAGCGGGGACCTACATGTACCACTCGCACGACAACCCCGATCGCCAGCAAGCGCTCGGGTTGTACGGCGCGCTCATCATCGACCCGAAGGATCCCGCCCGCGACGCCGCGTACCG
>DATFCF010000641.1:0-5092 GCA_035253445.1 Mycobacterium sp. | reverse complement strand
AGACATAGCCGTCCTCGACCGCCCCGGAGAACGGGTGCACGCTCCAGTCCGACGCCTCGGCGGGCACGACGTCGAGATGCCCGTGCAACAGCAGGGCGCCGCGGCTGGGGTCGGCACCGCGCAGCCGCGTGAACACGTTGCCCCGGCCGGGAGCCCCGGCCTCGACGTATTCGCATTCGTAGCCGACTTCTTCCAGCTGCTCGGCCACCCAGCTGGCGCATTCGGCCTCGCCTTTGGTGGTCTCCGGCTCGCCGGTATTGGAGGTGTCGAACCGGATGAGTGCGCTGACGAGGTCAACCACCTCGGCTTGAACTTCGGGGAGACCAGTCACAGTCACCTTTCCTACCATTGGAGCGGCTGGTGGGTTTGGGTCCGGGCTACCCAATCCGATAGCCTTAGCTGCCCAGAGCAGGTCCGAGTGGCGGAATGGCAGACGCGCTAGCTTGAGGTGCTAGTGCCCTATTAACGGGCGTGGGGGTTCAAGTCCCCCCTCGGACACCAGATCGACGACGCGAGGTCAGTAGACGTCGCGGACGTAGCGTTTCTCGGCGACCAGTTCGCGCTTGTAGTCGTGTGCCTTCTCGTGCGACATCGTGCCGTGCTTGGCGATGATCGAGGTCAGCGCGTCGTCGACGTCTTTGGCCATCCGCGTGGCGTCGCCGCACACGTAGAAGTGGGCTCCGTCGTCGAGCCAGCGCCAGACGTCGGCGCCGTAGTCGAGCATCTTGTGCTGCACGTAGACCCGGTCGGCCTGGTCGCGGGAGAAAGCCAGGTCCAGACGATTGAGGAAGCCGTCGCGGACCATGTCCTCCAAATCGTCGCGGTAATAGAAGTTCTCGCCGCGATGCCGGTCGCCGAAGAACAGCCAGTTGCGGCCGGAATGCCCCAGCGCCCGTCGTTCCTGCAGGAAGCCACGAAACGGCGCGATGCCGGTGCCCGGGCCTACCATGATCATCGGTGTGTTCGCGTCCTCGGGCGGGCGGAAATGCGGGGATCGCTGCAGGAACACCGCCGCTGCCGCCGCCCGGTCCGCCAGGAATGTCGAGCAGACACCGCCCCGGTGGCCGCCGTCGGCGCCGCGGTAGCGCACCACCGACACCGTGAGCTGCACTTCGTGGGGGCTGACCAGCGGGCTCGACGAGATCGAGTAGTTCCGCGGCGTCAGCCGCACCAAGACCTCCTGCCACTGCTCGGGCTCGGCGTGCACCGCGAATTCGGTCACGATGTCGAGCCCGTTGCGGCCCACCAGCCATTTGTCGAGCTTTTCCCTTGGCGCGCGCAGCGCCTTCGCCGCCGCACGGTCAGCGCAGGATTCGGCGACGAACCGCAGCAGGTTCGGCGTGACCCGGCAGATGTCATAGGACACGATGAGAGCGTCGCGCAGCGACTGCTCGTTGCCGTCGACCTCGACGGCGGCGTCGCCTGACAGGCCGGTGGCCGCCAGCCATGTGTCCACCACCGCCGGATTGTTGGTGGCGTATACGCCAAGCGAGTCGCCGGCCGCGTAGGTGACGTCGTACTCGGAGATGTCAAAGCCGAACTGGCGCACCTCTTTTCGCGACGTCAGCGGGGTCAGTACGGTATTGCGGGACAGGCGCGCGAGCAGAGGTTTGGCGCGCGTGAACGGTTCGGTGGTGGTCTTTGGCCGCGCGATTGTCGACACGCCGCCACCGTTGCCATTCGACGGCGCGGGCTCGTCGGGTGCACCGGCCAGAAGCGTGCTGACCTTGTCGGCCCATCGGTCCATCGGCTCGTCGTCGTAGATCTCGCATTCGGTGCGCTCGAGCATCCGCGTTGCGCCCAGCGCCTCCAGCCGGGTGTCGATCGACTTGGCGTGGCCGCAGAAGTTGTCGTACGAACGGTCGCCGATACCCAGCACCGCATACCGGATGCCGTCCAGCGCAGGCGCATCCGGCGAGTCGAGCTGGTCCCAGAAGGCCGCGCCGTTGTCCGGCGGGCCGCCGTCGCCGAACGTGCTGGTGATCACCAGCACCTCGCGGGCAGTGGCCAGATCCGGCAGCTTCAGGTCGTTCATGTTGACCAGCTGCGAACCGCCGAGCCGATCAGCCAGCCGAGTAGCGAAGTCCTCGGCGTTGCCGGTCTGCGACGCCCACAACACCAGCGGACCACCCCCGGGCTGCGGCTCGGTCTCGGTGAGCCTCGAGTACTTGCCCGCCAGCAGACCGTCGACCCACAGTCGCACGTCGGCCGACACCGGCGCCGAGGGCGGCAGCACCGGAACGCCGCTGACCCCGTCGGCTATCCCACGGAAAAAGGCTGTGACGTAAATCTTTTCGTCATGGCTCAGTGTCGGTTGGTAATCGTCGGCAGGTTGGACAGACTTGGCCGGGCGCAGGCTGACGGCACATACCTTGAACTCCGGTTGCAGCGAGTCGGGGTCGACGGCGTCGTTGGTCAGCGCGTTGACTGTCAGGTATTCGCCGTGTTCGTCGTTCCAATGGAACGGCACGAAACAGTTGCCGGGCAGCACCCGGTCGGTGACCACGGCGGGCAACACCGCCCGGCCCCGCCGTGAGGCCAGCTCGACGGGCTGGCCGGCGACGATGTCCAGCGCCAGCGCGTCGACCGGATGGATCTCGACGAACGGTCCGTTGTCGAGCTTGTTGAGCTTGTCGACCTTGCCGGTCTTGGTCATGGTGTGCCACTGGTGTTGCAGCCGGCCGGTGTTGAGCACGAGTGGGTAGTCGTCGTCGGGCAGCTCGCGTGGGTCCATGTGCGGGCGTGCCAGGAACGCCGCGCGCCGCGACGGGGTGGCGAAGGCCAGCCGCGGCGCCTGCCCGTTGTCGTCGACGAACAGGTCTTGGCTCACACCGTCGTTGAGGTAGCGGATCGGGTGACGATCGGCGTCGTCGTCGGGCGGGCATGGCCATTGCAACGACGTCTGCCGCAGCCGCTGATAGCTGGCGCCGCGCAGGTCGTAGCCGGTCTTGGGGTTCCAGAACCGCCTGATCTCGTCGAAGATCTGCTCGCTGGACTCGTAGCGGAAGTGCTCACCGAAGCCCATCTCGGTGGCGACCTGGCAGATCAGTTGCCAGTCCGGGCGGGCCTGTCCGGCCGGCGGAATCGACTGCTGCAACAGGGTGAGGTTGCGTTCGGAATTCACCATGACGGCGTCGGATTCGGCCCACAGCGTGGCGGGCAGCACGATGTCGGCGTAGTGGTTCGTCGCCGTGGTGCGGTAGGTGTCCTGGGTGATGACGAGCTCGGCCGCCTCGAGACCGGTGATCACTGTCTTTCGATTGGCCACGGTGGCAACGGGATTGGTGCAGATGATCCAGCACGCCTTGATGTCGCCTTCGGCAAGCCGCTCGAACATTTCGATGGTGCCCGGTCCGACATCGGAGCGGATGGTGCCGGGCGCCAACTCCCATTGCTGCTCGACGAACGCCCGGTCGTCTGCTGAGACCACCGATCGTTGACCGGGCAAACCCGGTCCCATGTAACCCATTTCGCGACCGCCCATCGCGTTGGGTTGGCCCGTCAGCGACATCGGTCCGCTGCCTGGCCTGCAGATCGCACCGGTCGCCAGGTGCAGGTTGCAGATCGCGTTGGTGTTCCAGGTGCCGTGGGTGCTCTGGTTGAGTCCCATCGTCCAGCAGCTCATCCAGTCCCCCGCGTCGGCGATCATCCGGGCGGCGGTGCGGATGTCTTCTGCAGGGATGCCAGTGATCTCGGCGACGCGGTCGGGCGAATAGTCGGCCAGGAACACCGGCATCGCCTCCCAGTCGTCGGTGTGCTCGGCGATGAAATCGGCATCGATGGCGCCGTCTTCTAGCAGCAGGTGCAGCAGACCGTTGAGCAGTGCCAGATCGGTGCCCGGTTTGATCTGCAGGAACAGGTCGGCCTTCTCCGCGGTGGTGGTGCGGCGCGGGTCGACCACGATCAGCTTGGCCCCCGCCTTGAGGCGGTCGGCCATCCGCAGGTAAAGGATGGGATGGCAGTCGGCCATGTTCGACCCGATGACGAAATACAGGTCGGTGCAATCGAAGTCGGTGTAGGACCCCGGCGGCCCGTCGGCGCCCAGCGACTGCTTGAACCCGGTTCCGGCGCTGGCCATACACAGCCGTGAATTCGACTCGATGTGCACGGTCCGCAGGAACCCCTTGGCCAGCTTGTTGGCCAAATATTGTGCCTCGATGGACATCTGGCCCGACACGTACAGTGCGACCGCATCCGGACCGTGCTCATCGACGATGTCACGCAGCCGTCGGCCGGCTTCGGCGATGGCGTCGTCGACAGGGGTGGGCACCAGCTCTTCGTTGCGCGCCGGGCGCACCAGCGCGGATGTCAACCGCCCGTCGTCGGCGGCCATCAATTCAGCGTGGGTGGCGCCCTTGGTGCACAACCGACCGAAGTTCGTGGGATGCAGCTTGTCCCCGGAGACGCGGGCGATGACCTGTTTGCCGGTGCTGTGATCGGTCTTGGTTTGGACCTCGATGCCGCAGCCGACACCGCAGTACGAGCACGCCGTACGGGTCATCGCCATGACGCCCATGGTGGGCCGGGAATGTTTCGGGCTCTTTTCCAATGACGTTATCGGGGTGAAAATTGATGCTCACCGGCCCAGATGCGGGCCGGTGAGCATCGTTTGCGCAGCTCAGGTGGCCGGCACGGGTGCCGCCATGCGGCCGATTTCTTCACCCGCGCCCGCCCTGGCGGACTTGATCCGCAGGAAGACGACCCAGGTGACTATGGCGCAGATCACATAGAAGCCCATGAAGACCCAGAATGCGTTGGTGGCCGACTTCGCTTCGCCGACGTACGAGGCGCGCAGCACGACGTTGATGAACACTCCGCCGAGCGCGCCGATCGCGCCCGCGAATCCGATCAGCGCACCGGACATGGCCCGCGACCAAGCCGCCTTCTCGTCGCGGCTGAACTCGTCACGGCCCTGCGCCTTGGCCTCGAAAATCGACGGGATCATCTTGTAGGTCGACCCGTTGCCGATGCCGGACAGGATGAACAGCAGGATGAATCCCACGACGTAGGCCGTCATCTGCCCGCCCGTCGGCGCTCCGGCGGCGCCGTCGTCGAGTACTCCGGCGGTGACGAGGATTCCCGCCGCGAAAAT
>DATFCF010000640.1:0-4759 GCA_035253445.1 Mycobacterium sp. | reverse complement strand
TCCCCGGCGTCGCCATCTACGACCCCGAGACGGTCACCGAATGCGCCGTGGCCGAGTTCGACGAATACGGTGCGCTGCGCAACGGCGACGCCGCCATCGGAGAACTGGTCAACACCCAGGGGGCGGGGATGTTCGCCGGCTACTACAACGACCAGGACGCCACCGACGAGCGGATGCGGCACGGGATGTTCTGGTCCGGCGACCTCGCCTACCGCGACGCGGACGGCTGGATCTACCTGGCAGGCCGCACCGCCGACTGGATGCGGGTGGACGGCGAGAACATGACGGCGGCGCCGATCGAACGCATCCTCGGCCGCCTGCCCGCGGTCAGCCAGGTCGCGGTCTATCCGGTGCCGGACGAACTCGTCGGCGATCAGGTGATGGCCGCGATCGTGCTGCAGCGCGACGCCGACCTCACTCCCGAGGCGTTCGGAGAGTTTCTCGCGGCTCAACGTGACCTATCGCCGAAGGCATGGCCACGCTACGTATGGATCGCCGGCGACCTGCCGAGCACCGCGACCAACAAGGTGATCAAGCGTGAGCTGACTGCCCGCGGTGTGGACCCCGACGGGCGAGTGCTGTGGAAGCGCGACGGCACCCGCTACGGGTGACACCAGCGCCATCGGCGCGGAATAGCCGACCCTGCCCGCGCGTTTAGGCTGCTGACGGTTGAACTGGCATAATGGACCGTCGACCCTCGGCTCCGGTTCACGCTGATACCTCCACATCATGGAGGGGCGACCCGGGGCCACGATCGAAGAGGAAACCATGAAATCGGGTATTCACCCTGACTACGTCGAGACCACGGTGCACTGCGGCTGTGGCAACACCTTCACCACGCGCAGCACCAAGAAGAGTGGACAGATCCACGTCGAGGTCTGCTCGCAGTGCCATCCCTTCTACACCGGCAAGCAGAAGATCCTCGACAGCGGTGGCCGCGTGGCCCGCTTCGAGAAGCGCTATGGCAAGCGCAAGGCCGGCGACAACGCGTCAGCCGACAAATAGCTGTCTTCCCGACGCCCGATCTGTCGCGCTAGCGCAGGCCGGGCGTCGGTTTGCGTTGCGGGGATCTTTGCGCGGAAGGAGGCCAACATGATGCAAATCGATGCGCTGCTGGCTGAGCACGCCGATCTCGAGCGTCAGCTCTCCGACCCGGCGTTGCACAACGATGCGACCAAGGCCCGCAAAGTTGGGCGGCGGTTCGCGCAATTGGCGCCCATCGTGACGACCTACCGCAAGCTGGAAACCACCCGTGGTGACCTCGATGCCGCCCGCGAACTCGCCGCCGACGACGAATCCTTCGCCGCCGAGGTCGAGGAGCTGGCTGCGAAAGAGCACGAGCTCGACACCCAGCTGACCGACCTGCTCGCGCCCCGCGACCCGCACGATGGCGACGACATCGTGCTCGAGGTGAAATCGGGGGAGGGCGGCGAGGAGTCGGCACTCTTCGCGGCTGACCTGGCGCGCATGTACATCCGCTACGCCGAGCGGCACGGCTGGAACGTCACGATGCTCGACGAGACCACCTCAGACCTAGGCGGATACAAAGACGCGACGCTGTCCATCGCCAGCAAGGGCAATGACGTCGACGGGGTCTGGGCGCGGCTGAAGTTCGAGGGCGGCGTGCACCGCGTGCAGCGCGTGCCGGTCACCGAGTCGCAAGGCCGCGTGCACACGTCGGCCGCAGGCGTGCTCGTGTACCCCGAACCCGAAGAAGTCGAGCAGGTCCAGATCGACGAGTCGGATCTGCGCATCGACGTCTACCGGTCGTCCGGCAAGGGCGGCCAGGGCGTCAACACCACCGACTCCGCGGTGCGCATCACGCACCTGCCGACCGGCATCGTCGTCACCTGCCAGAACGAACGCTCGCAGCTGCAGAACAAGGCCCGCGCCATGCAGGTGCTCGCCGCTCGCCTGCAGTCGCTGGCGGAGGAACAGGCGTCAGCCGACGCGTCGGCCGACCGTGCCAGCCAGATCCGCACGGTGGACCGCAGCGAGCGCATCCGCACCTACAACTTCCCGGAAAACCGGATCGCCGATCACCGGATCAACTTCAAAGCGCACAACCTCGACCAGGTCCTCGATGGCGACCTCGACGCGCTGCTCGACGCCTTGGCCACCGCCGACAAGCAGTCCCGGCTGCAACAGAAATGACCCGGCTCCGCCAGGTGATCGACGCCGCCGCGGTGGCGCTCGCCGAGGCGGGAGTCGGATCGCCCCGCACCGACGCCGAGTTGCTCGCCGCCCACGTGGCCCGCACCGACCGCGGACGCCTCGCCATTGTCGACGCGGGACCCGAGTTCTTCGACCGGTATGGCGACCTCGTCGCCGCGCGGGCAAAGCGTGTGCCGCTGCAACACCTCACCGGCTCTGCGCCGTTCGGCCCGGTGACAGTACAGGTCGGTCCCGGCGTTTTCATTCCACGGCCGGAAACCGAATCGATGCTGGAATGGTCGGTGGCTCAACCATTGTCACAATGCCCGGTCATCATCGACCTCTGCACCGGCTCCGGCGCACTCGCACTTGCGCTGTCGGCTCACTGGCCCGATGCGCGCGTCATCGCCGTCGATGACTCTGAGGCCGCGCTCGACTACGCCCGGCGCAATGTGGCCGGCACACCCGTCGAGCTGATCCGCGCCGACGTCACACAGCCCGGTCTGCTCTCGGAGTTCGACGGCTGCGTCGACCTCGTCGTCGCCAACCCGCCCTACATCCCCGATGGGGCGACGCTGGAACCCGAAGTGGCCGAACATGATCCGCCGCACGCCCTGTTCGGCGGGCCGGATGGAATGACAGTTATCAGGGCCATCGCCGACCTGGCCGCGCGGTGGTTGCGTGCCGGCGGCCGGTGCGCCGTCGAGCACGACGACACCACGTCGGCCCGCACGGTCGAAGCGTTCACCCACACCGGGCTGTTCGTGGACATCACTGCTCGACACGATCTGGCAGGCCGACCCCGGTTCGTCACCGCGACCCGAGGTGAGTGAGAGGCTGGCAGGCATGACCCAGGTGTTCGACTGTGCCGATGCCGAACAGCGCGCAGCCGGAATCGCATCGGCCATCAGTGCGCTCAAGGGCGGGCGCCTGGTCGTGCTGCCCACCGACACCGTGTACGGAATCGGCGCCGATGCCTTCGACCGTGACGCCGTCGCCGCGCTGCTCGCGGCGAAAGGCCGTGGCCGTGACATGCCCGTCCCGGTTCTTGTCGGTTCCTGGCACACCATCGAGGGCCTGGTGTATTCGGTACCGAACAGCGCCCGCGAACTCATCAGGGCGTTCTGGCCCGGCGCGCTGAGTCTCGTGGTGCGGCAGGCGCCGTCGCTGCAATGGGACCTCGGCGACGCTCACGGTTCCGTCATGTTGCGAATGCCGCTACACCCGGTGGCAATCGAACTGCTGCGCGATGTCGGGCCGATGGCGGTGTCGAGCGCGAACGTCTCGGGCCGGCCCGCGGCGGTCACCGTCGACGAAGCCCGCGAACAACTCGGCGACCTCGTCGAGGTGTATCTCGACGGTGGGCGGTCCGAGCAGCAGGCCGCGTCGACGATCGTCGACCTCACCGGCGCCCACCCCCGAGTGCTCCGGCAGGGTCCGGTGACCATGGAATCGGTCGCGGAAGTGCTTGGCGTAGAGCCCCAGACGTTGACGGAGTGACCTCAGCTTGGTGCAGTACGGTTCACCGATGGTGGTAGCAGCGGCCCTTGATCCCCGCGTCGCTTCGCTCCTGCCCGCCGGAGATTTGTTCGCGCTGTCCGAGCGCGGCGCCGGCGTCCCGCTGCGCGAGCTCGCGCTCGTCGGCCTGACCGCGGCGATCATCACCTATTTCGCGACCGGATGGGTCAGGGTGCTGGCCACCCGCCTCGGCGCCGTGGCCTATCCGCGCGAACGCGACGTGCACCAGCAGCCGACCCCGCGAATGGGTGGGCTGGCGATGTACATCGGCGTCGCGGCCGCCGTCCTGCTGGCCTCTCAGCTGCCTGCGCTCACACGTGGCTTCGTCTATTCGTCGGGTATGCCCGCGGTTGTCGTCGCTGGCGGGCTCATCATGGCCATCGGTCTGATCGACGATCGGTGGGGCCTGGACGCGTTGACGAAGTTCGCGGGCCAGATCACCGCGGCCAGCGTGCTGGTCACCATGGGCGTCGCGTGGAGCGTGCTCTACATCCCGATCGGCGGCGTCGGCACCATCGTGTTGGACCAGGTGTCGTCGATTCTGCTCACGCTCGCGCTGACGGTGGCGATCGTCAACGCGATGAACTTCGTCGACGGCCTCGACGGCCTGGCCGCGGGGCTCGGGCTCATCACCGCGTCGGCGATCTGCATCTTCTCGGTCGGGCTGCTGCGCGACCATGGCGGCGACGTCCTGTTCTATCCGCCCGCGGTGATCTCGGTGGTGCTCGCGGGCGCATGCCTGGGCTTCCTGCCGCACAACTTCCATCCCGCCAAGATCTTCATGGGCGACTCGGGGTCGATGCTGATCGGGCTGATGCTGGCGGCCGCCTCCACGACCGCGGCGGGGCCGATCTCGCAGACCGCGTACGGCGCCCGCGACGTGTTCGCTCTGCTGTCGCCGTTCCTGTTGGTGGTTGCGGTGATGTTCGTGCCTGCGCTGGACATGCTGCTCGCCGTGATCCGGCGGACGCGGGCCGGGGTTCACTTCTCCACGCCCGACAAGATGCACCTGCACCATCGGTTGCTACAGATCGGTCATTCGCATCGGCGGGTGGTGCTACTGGTCTACCTTTGGGTCGGCATCATC
>DATFCF010000639.1:0-2399 GCA_035253445.1 Mycobacterium sp. | reverse complement strand
CACTGCTGGACCGCAATCATCACCTCATTCGTTCCGGGCAGGTGCTGCTCGCCGACAAGGGCTTCTCGGGCACAGAGTTCGCCGCCACCACCGCGGGAATGGGTCTTCGCCTGTTACGGCCGGACCGCAAGGACGAAACCTACAAGAACGGCAACTTGGGCGGGGTACGGCAGTGGATCGAATCGGTCAACCACACGTTGAAAGGGCAGCTTGGCCTGGAAGAACACGGCGGCCGCACCACGCACGGGGTGTTCACCCGCGTCGCCCAGCGCCTGCTCGCGATGGCTGCCGGGATCTGGCACAACTGGAATACCGGCACCCCCGCCAAACGATCACTGATCGCCTACGACCACTGACTCCGTCCAAGGAATCAACCATCTAGGCGGGCAGGGCCGCCGACTGTGACACGAACCGGCGGTAATCGACCTAGCTGGTCAACGTTGTTGGTGGATGTTTGCTCGCCAGACGGCCGGGGTGACGCCGAGAGCGCGTTTGAAGGCTCGAATGAACGTGTTGACGTCGACGAAGCCCGAGCGATATGCCACCGACTCGACGGGTATTCCGCTCTGTCGCGGATCGGCGAGGAGGCGCTGGGCGTGCGCGATTCTCTCCGATCGCAGGAATGCGGCCGGGCTCATCCCGGATCTGGTGAACAAGGTTTGGGCATATCGGAGAGAAATACGATTCCGCTCCGCGGCGAACTCGACAGTGAAGGCCGGATCGCATGCATTCTCGCGGATGAACCTCCTCATCGATTGGTAAATCGCCTCGGGACCGACCGCTTTCGCAGACTCTTCGAGCGTTCTGTGGTGCAGTACGCTCAACAGAAGGTCGACCGCGGTCTGTCCCATCTCCTCCCGCAGCGTCGTCGGTAGGTCGTCGGAGACGGTGAGCAGTTCCTGTGTGAACGACCAGAGCACCCGCATGGCGGGATCCTGTGGCGGGATACCCGTCGGCTCTCTCTGAAGAAGCTCGAACTCACGGGTGGGGAGCAGTCGTCGGGGCGTTTGCAGTACGACCTCATGCGAAGGCGTGGTGAACTTCAACTCGTACGGGTCGCTAGCGGCGTGAAGGGACCCGTAGCCGGAGGGCATCTGCGTCGGCTGCCCATCCTTGACCACCGCGCCGTCGCCGGAGACATGCATCAGAAAGAGCACGTCATCGCAGCCATCGCGAGTGAGCCGTCGGGTACGAAGGACGTGGCAGGGATCTGCTTCGACTCGGGTCAGACTCACACCCCGGCCGAGTTCTCTCTGGTCCAGAGCACCCTGAAACCTGTCGTCGGCTTCTGTGACACCCAGTTCGATGAAGGTGTCGGAGATCATCCTCGCCCAACCGCCGACTCCAGAAACGGTTACGAGAGCCATAGCGCATCCCTCACATCGTCCGCTCCCTTTTGTGCATAGTGCGGATCTAACCATTGGATCACCTTGTGCGTTTTTTGGCGATCGGCCGTGCGTTTTTTGGCGATCCGGGTACCGAGTGTGACCTTAAGCTCACTCTCCAGCGATCCACAATCGGGCGCAAAATAGGAGGACAGAAGCCATGACCAGCGCAGAAACTGTATTCACCCACATCATCGCGAACAGCGACGAAGTGGAGTACGTTCCCTTCTTGGCACCGGCGGCTGGGGGGTCGGGCGGAACATCGGAGTTCGGTGAGATCGCCGTTCTGCGGGAGCAGTCTTACAACGGAAATCTGCTGGTCGCGGGCTTCTGGAAGGTGCAGCCGGCAACCTCGCCGCTCTACGATGTCCCCCTCGGCGACGAGTCGGGCTTCGTCATCGAGGGTTCGGCGACGATCGAGCTGATCGACTCGGGCGAGACGCTCGAACTCAAGGCGGGCGACCTCTACTCGTTCACCAAGGGAACCTTGACCCGCTGGACCATCCACGAACCCTTCAAGAAGTTCGTCGTCGTGAACGACGGACCGGCACCGGTCAACTGAACCAGCCGTACGATGCGTCGCCCTCGATAGTGAACTCGGATTTGACCGAGCAGGAACCAACTTCATCACCGAAGCACCGTCGGCTGAACAGGCCCAGACCTCGCTTCTGGCCATCGGTTCGCCCACCGAGGGGTGGTCGGATCCGCCGGTGGCACATTTCGCCATCGAACACAGAGAAGGCATGATCATGACTGCAGTAGACGAAATCGCCGGGGCCACCAGGCTTCCCGACGCCACCGCGACCGAGTTGTTCATCGGCGGGCAGTGGCGGCCGGCGTCGGACGGCGGAACGTTCACGGATTTGAACCCGGCCACCGGAAAGCCGCTCGTCGACGTGTCCGCCGGAACCGGGCAGGACATCGACGACGCGGTCCGGGCCGCCCGCACCCAGCTGAACGGTGAATGGGGATCGCTGCCCGGTGCCGCCCGCGGACGGATCCTGAACAAGGTTG
>DATFCF010000638.1:0-3118 GCA_035253445.1 Mycobacterium sp. | reverse complement strand
GACGAGATCGAACGGGCCGGCGGCGAGGTGCTGTTGGACCAACGCGTGCGCCTCGGTGGTTCGCATCACCAGAAGCTGGTCGTCATCCGTCACCCCGATGAGCCCGAGCGTGACGTGGCGTTCGCCGGCGGCATCGATCTGTGCCACTCGCGCCGCGACGACGAGTCGCATCGCGGTGACCCGCAGGCGGTGCGAATGTCCAAGCGTTACACGGACCGGCCGCCGTGGCACGACGTGCAATTGCGGCTGCGCGGCCCCGTTGTCGGGGCGCTCGACATGACATTCCGTGAACGGTGGAACGACCCGGCGCCACTGGACACGCTTTCGCCGATCGCGTGGATCGAGGACAAGCTGCGCGGCGCCGATCTGAAACCCGGAAAGCTGCCGGATCAGCCGCCCGATCCGCCGCGCTGCGGGCCGCATGCCGTGCAGGTGCTGCGCACCTACCCCGACGCGCACTTCGAGTACGACTTCGCGCCGCGCGGCGAGCGCAGCATCGCGCGTGGCTACAGCAAGGCGGTGAAGCGGGCCCGGCGGCTGATCTATCTGGAGGACCAGTACTTGTGGTCGAAACGGGTGGCCGGCCTCTTCGCTCGAGCGTTGGCCGACAACCCGAACCTGCATCTGATCGCGGTGGTGCCGCGGTATCCCGATGTCGACGGTCGGCTGGCATTGCCGCCCAACATGATTGGACGTCGCCAAGCGATCGACGCATGCCGGGACGCCGGCCCACGCCGTGTTCACGTGTTCGATGTCGAGAACCGCGAGGGCACGCCGGTGTATGTGCACGCCAAAGTCTGTGTGATCGACGATATCTGGGCATCCGTCGGAAGCGACAACTTCAACAGGCGGTCGTGGACGCATGACAGCGAACTGTCATGCGCGGTGCTCGATGAAGATCAGGTGTTCGCCCGCGATCTGCGGTTGCGGCTGATGCGCGAGCATCTGGACCGAGCCGCCGACGGCAGTCAGGACGGGGGACTGGCCGATCCCGATACGGCCGTGCAGGAGATCACCGCCGCGGCAGAGGCTTTGGACGCGTGGCATGCCTCCGATCGTAGCGGAACACGACCGCCCGGCCGGTTACGCCCGCACGCCCCCGAGCGGCTCGGCCGGTTCACCCGGATGTGGTCGTCGCCGGCATACCGGCTGATCTACGATCCGGACGGGCGGGCGTGGCGTGATCGACTCAAGGACGAGTGGTGAATTCACGCTGGGGTGTTCCGGTCACGGCGAGGCCGGTCAACGCCTGCGGCAATGGCCCCTTATGAAGGACGCCGAGGCGTTGGGTGGCGCGGGTGAGCGCGACGTACAGCTCGGCCGCGCCGCGTGGGCCGTCGGCGATGATCCGTTCCGGCTCCACCACCAGCACGGCGTCGAACTCGAGGCCTTTCGTCTCCGAGGCCGCCACCGTACCCGGCACACCTGGTGGCCCGATCACGACGCTGGTGCCTTCGCGGGTGGCCTCGTCCCTGGCGAATTCCTCGATGGCAGTGGGCAGTTCTTCCTCGGTCACCTGCCTGGACCATGGCTGGACACCGCACGCCCGCACCGATTCGGGCGGCTGGACTCCGGGTGCGAACTCGGCCAGCAGCGCGGCAGCGACGGTCATGATCTCCGCCGGGGTGCGGTAGTTCACCGACAGCGGCCGGTAGACCCAGCGACCGGGTACGTACGGCTCCAGCATCGTGTCCCACGATGTCGCTCCGGCCGCCGACCGGCGTTGGGCGAGGTCGCCGACCACCGTGAACGATCGGCTCGGACAGCGCCGCATCAGCACCCGCCAGTCCATTTCGGACAGTTCCTGGGCCTCGTCGACAACGACATGCCGGTAGGTCCAATCACGGTCCGCGGCAGCACGTTCGGACAATTCGCGGGTGTCGCGTTCGAGGAAGCGGTCCGCGAGCTCCTCGGCATCGAGCAGGTCCGAGGCCAGCAGATGGTCCTCGTCGTCCATCAAGTCCTCGCGAGCGACCATGAGGTCCAGTACGCCTGCCGCGAATGCAGCTTCCTCCTGCCGTTCGCGCTCGGCGGCCTGGTCGGCGGCCTTGTCCCGGCCCAGCAGATCAACCAGCTCGTCGAGCAGCGGCACGTCTGACACCGTCCAGGCGTCGCCGTCAGCGCGCAACAGCGACTGGTCGGCGCCTGCCGCGCGCAGCCGGTCGGGCGAGGCGTAAAGCTCCGCCAACAGGGTCTGCGGCGTGAGTGTCGGCCAGAGTTCGTTGAGCGCGGCGGCGAACTCGGCGTGGTCCGCGAGCTCGTCGAGGAGCTCGGCCCTCAAGTGCTCCCACGCGGCGCGGTCGTCCCTGGTCAACCAGTCCCGCCCGATCTTGGCGATCGCCCGTTCGGTGAGCACCCACGTGATCACGTCGGTGAACACCGCGCGGGCGTCGTTGTGCGGCAACTTGCTCGCGCGGGCCTCCTGGATGGCCCATTCGGCGATTTCGGCGTCGATCCGCACGGTGACGTCCGCGAGCTTGATCGGCAGCGGCTGGTCGGGGACGCGCTGCCGGTCGGCGACCGCCGCGGCGAGAACGTCCAGAATTTTCAGTGAGCCCTTGAGCCGCGCGGCATCCGGGGTGTCCTCGGCGGTGACGCGTAGACCGGGCACTAGGTCACCGGTGGTCATGAACACCACGTTCGTCTCGCCCAGCGATGGCAGGACGCGGCCGATATGGCTCAGGAACGCCGGAGTGGGACCGATCACGAGGACACCGTGGCGTTCCATCCGCTTCCGCTGGGTGTAGAGCAGGTAGGCGACGCGGTGCAGCGCCACCACGGTCTTCCCTGTGCCTGGGCCACCCTCGATCACCACCACCCCCGGGTGATCGAGCCGGATGATCTCGTCCTGTTCGGCCTGGATCGTCGCGACGATGTCGTTCATCCCGTCACCGCGCGGCGCGTTGACGGCCGCGAGCAGGGCCGCATCGCCCCGCGACTCGCCGTCGGGGCGGCCGAGGACCTCGTCGGTGAAATCGACTACTTGCCGCCCGAGCGTGTGGAACTGGCGGCGCCGGCGCATGTCCTCCGGGTTGGCGGCGGTGGCGATGTAGAACGCGCGCGCTGCCGGCGCCCGCCAATCGAGCAACAGCGTTTCGTAGTCGTTCTCCTCCTGCAA
>DATFCF010000637.1:0-7376 GCA_035253445.1 Mycobacterium sp. | reverse complement strand
GTTGACGCATTCGGTGTCGTTGTTGAATGCGCCGCCGGGGTCGACGAAAACCACCACCGGTGCGTTGCCGCCGTGCGCCGCCGCGAAGTCGTCGATCGTCTTCACGGCGTTGCCGGCCCGCAGCCAGTCGGCGGGGGTGTTGAACTCACCGCCGATCATCATCACCGTCGGCAGCGGCGGCGGGGGATCGGTGGCATACCAGGCCGGTGGCAGGTAGACGAGCTCGCCGCGGTGCTTGAAACCTGACCCCGTGTCGCTGATGGTCACCGGCACCAACGTGCCCTTGGCCGGGATTCTGTGCTGTTTCTGCATCGCGGTCACCGCGACCTGATCAGTCTGATCGGGCAGCGGGCCCGCGGTCAGTTGGTTCCACGCGGTCTGCACGGTCGGGAAGTAGCCGACCCACAGGTTCAGGGCCAACGCCGCACACAGCGCGCTCAGGGGCAGCGCCATCGCCGCCGCGCCGCGGCGCCACCACCGGGCGCCACGCCACCCCGCGACCAGCACCCCGGCCGCGAACCCCGACAGCCCGATCCAAACCCACAGCGAATGGGGCGCCGGGTTGTCGGCCAGCCCCTCCGATGCGACGTACCAATAGGCGGTCACCGCCAGCGTGCCGCCGACCAGCGCCGCCCACGGCAGCCACACCAGGCGCCACCGACGTGTCCGCCAGCCGATCGCGGCGATCAGTGCCACAGCGGCCAGGACCTGAACCGTCGTCGGAATCCACCCGTGCATTAGCGAAAGGTGATGACGAATCTGTTCCAGCAGTGCCACGGCCCTTATCGTTGTCGCGAAACCTTGGGGCCAGCTGTGAGCCAGCTTCTAACGCTCTCTGTCCGCGAACGTTCCTTACCGCTCGATATTTTGGGCAATTTGTCGAGCGGTAAGGAACGTTCGCGGGGTCGGGAAATCAGCGGGGTTTGGCCAGTGGGAAGGGCAGCGTCTCGCGGATGCTGCGCCCGGTGATCAGCATGACGACCCGGTCCACGCCCATGCCGAGCCCGCCGGTCGGCGGCATCGCATATTCCATCGCCTGCAGGAAGTCCTCGTCGAGCTCCATCGCCTCCGGGTCGCCGCCCGCGGCGAGCAGCGACTGCTCCTGCAGCCGCCGTCGCTGTTCGACGGGATCGGTCAGCTCGCTGTAGGCGGTGCCCAGCTCGACGCCCCACGCCACCAAATCCCAGCGTTCGGCGACGCCGGGAATGCTGCGATGCGGCCTGGTCAACGGCGACACCGAGGTCGGGAAGTCCTTGTAGAAGGTCGGCTCTTCGGTGCGGTCCTCGACCAGCCGCTCATACAGCTCGAGCACCACCGCCCCTTCGTCCCAGTGAGTCAGGTACGGGATATCGGCGGCGTCGCACAGCTTGCGCAGCGTGGCCAGGTCGGTGTCGGGCCCGATCTGCTCGCCGAGCGCCTCGGACACCGCACCGTGCACGGTCTTGACGGCCCACTGACCGGAGATGTCGACCTGTTCCAACGCGCCGTCCTCGCGCGGACGCAGGAACACGTGCGCGCCGTTGGCGGCCTGTGCGGCGTTCTGGATCAGCTCGCGGCAGCCGTCGATCCACACGTTGTAGTCGGCGTGCGCCTGGTACGCCTCGAGCAGAGTGAACTCCGGGTTGTGGCTGAAGTCCACGCCCTCGTTGCGGAACGCCCGGCCCAGCTCGAAGACACGCTCGACACCGCCGACGCACAGCCGCTTCAAGTAGAGCTCAGGCGCGATGCGCAGGTAGAGATCGAGGTCGTAGGCGTTGATGTGGGTGAGGAACGGGCGGGCGTTGGCGCCACCGTGAATCTGCTGCAGGATCGGCGTCTCGACCTCCAAAAACCCCTTGCCGACCAGGGTTTCGCGGATGGCGTGCAGCACACCGCTGCGGGCCCGGATCAGGTCGCGCGCGTCGGTGTTGATGGCCAGGTCGACATACCGGGCGCGCACCCGCGCCTCTTGGTCGGTCAACCCCTTCCACTTGTCGGGCAGTGGACGTAGGCACTTGCCGATCAACCGCCAATTGCGCACCATCAGCGACCGGGTGCGCTTCTTGCTATAGCCCATCGTGCCGGACACCTCGATCAGGTCGCCCAGGTCGATGGCGTGTGTGAAGTCGGCCGTGCTCCCGTTCTCGAGCAGCGAATTGTCAAGCAGCAGTTGGACTTCGCCGGACCAGTCGCGCAACTGGGCGAATAGCACCCCGCCGTAGTCGCGAATGCGCAGCACCCGCCCGGCCACAGTCAGCGTGCCTGCCCCTTCAGAATCGATGGCCTCGGCGACGCTGTGGCTGGGCGCCTGCCCTACGGGGTAGGCGTCGATCCCATCGTCCTGCAGTGCCTTGAGTTTGGCCATCCGCACCCGCACCTGCTCGGGCAGTCGCGGCGAGTCATCCTCCTCGGGCATATCGGCTTGCAGCTCACTGACATCCGGGGTGCTTCCGTCGTGGTGCAACAGGCCCGTCGCCACCAGGTTCTGAGGCGCGGAGATGTGATGGCCGGTGTGCGGCTGCTCGGTTCGCCGCGAGAACGGCAGCACAAGAAAGCCTTCGGCGATTACCGACGCGATGCCCACCCGAGGGACCAACCTGGCGTCCTCGTAGCAGGCGTAGCGGGGGACCCACTCGGGTTGATACTTCATGTTGGAGCGGTACAGCGTCTCGAGCTGCCACCACCGCGAGAAGAACACCAGCAGCCCACGCCAAAGCCGGGCGATCGGGCCAGCGCCGAGCTGTGCGCCCTGCTCGAATGCCGACCGGAACATCGCGAAGTTCAGCGAGATCCGGGTCACCCCAATGGCTTCGGACTGCATGCACAGCTCGCTGACCATCAATTCGATTGTGCCGTTGGGGGATTGGGGCGCGCGGCGCATCAGATCAAGTGAGGCGCCGTTGTTGCCCCACGGCACCAGCGACAGCATGGCCACCACGTTCTCGCCCTGCGCCGCTTCGACCAGCAGGCAGTCGCCGTCGGCGGGGTCGCCGAGCCGGCCGAGCGCCATCGAGAAGCCACGTTCGGTTTCGGTGTCCCGCCACGCGTCGGCCTGCTTGACCACGTCGGCCATCTCCGCGCTGCCGATGTCGCGATGCCGCCGGAGGCGCACCGTGACACCGGCCCGGCGCGCGCGGGTCACCGCTTGGCGCACCGCACGCATGTCGGGCCCGGACAGCCGGAAGCTGTCGGGATGCAGGATCGCCTCGTCGCCCAGCTGCAGCGCGTTGAGGCCGGCGTCGTGGAAGGCCTCGGCCGCCGCCGAACTGGCACCCATCACTCCCGGTGCCCAGCCGTAGCTCTGGCACAACGCCAGCCACGCCTGGATGGCCTGCGACCAGGCCTTCGGATCGCCCACCGGATCGCCGCTGGCCAGGCAGACGCCGACCTCGACGCGATAGGTGATGGCGGCTCGGCCGTTGGGTGCGAACACCACCGCCTTGTCGCGGCGCGTGGCGAAGTAGCCCAGCGAGTCGTTCTTGCCGTAGAGCTCGAGCAGCCCCCTGATCGCGGACTCGTCCTCGCCGGTCAGCGCGTTCTCGGCGCGTTGTGACTGGAACAGCACGATCGCGGCGACCATCAGCGCCAGTGCGCCGAACAGTCCCAGCAGCGCGTTGACGAACACGTGCGGATGCCCGGAGAACGAACTGGAATCGGCGCCGGCAAACGCGCTCACCCGGTTCAGCGCATACAAGAATCGGTCCGACCGGGCCAGCGAGCCGGGGAAGAACTCCAGCAGCGCCCACCCGACGAGCGTGCCGACCGCCATGGCGGCGACGAGGGTGGCGGCGGCCTTCACCAGCGCGCCGCGCCGCACCTTGGCCCAGAACTCCTTGCGGGCCATCAACAGGAACACGACCGCCGCGGCGTGGAACGCGAGCCCGATCACCTCGCCGATGTCTTCCATGATCGTCTCGTCGCCGGTGATCAGGTCGCCGAGGTTCCAGCCGATCGCGGCGACCATGTAGGCCACCAGAATCAGCCAGGCGATGCGTTTGCGGGCGGCAAGGGCCGCCGCCAGCAGCGCCAGCACGAAGGCCCACGCGAAGCTCGTGTCGGGAAAGTTGAAGATGTAGTCGTTGACGAACTCCCGCGGCACTTTGATGATCCACCGGATCAGCGGCGAGATGCTCGCGAGCAGCGACAGGGTGGCGATGACGCCGACGGTCCAGCCTGCCGCCGCGGGGACCCACCAGTACCGCGACGTGCGTCGCGTCCTCGCGGGGCTAGTGAGGGTCATAGGCCGCGAGGATATTCGCTCATCCCGCGAAATGTATGTGAGTGGCTACCAGACCGGGCCGGTGTATTTCTCGCCAGGACCCTGGCCGGGTTCTTCTGGTGCCGCGCTGGATTCGCGGAACGCCAACTGCAGGGTTTTCAGCCCGTCGCGCATCGGTCCCGCGTGAGGTCCGAGGTACTCGGCGGATGCGGTCACCAACCCGGCGAGCGCGGTGATCAGCCGGCGTGCCTCGTCGAGATCGCGGTGTGGGCTATCGTCGGGGTCCTCCGCGGACAGGCCCAGCTTCTCGGCAGCGGCGCTCATCAACATCACAGCCGACCGGGTGATCACCTCCACCGCAGGAATATCGGCCAGCTCGCGGATGTTCGAGTCATCGGTCATGCCTGCTAGACTGGCACGCGCGACCGTCCCGGCGTACGCCAGGGACAAGCAAGTGGAGTCCCAACTCCCACCGCTGGCCATATCGGCTCAGTGGTCCGGTCACAGAGACCTTCGCGGTGTCTGTCCTGGTCGGCATTGGGCCCTGCTTCCAGCAGGGCCTTTCTGTTGATGGTGTGGGCTCCTCCCAAGAGGACAACATAGGAGGCCCCATCAGCACTGAGACCCGCGTCAACGAGCGCATTCGAGTACCTGAAGTCCGCTTGATCGGACCAGGTGGCGAGCAGGTAGGCATTGTGCGCATCGAAGACGCCCTCCGCGTCGCCGCGGATGCCGATCTCGACCTTGTCGAAGTAGCCCCAGACGCCAGACCGCCAGTCTGCAAGATCATGGATTACGGCAAGTACAAGTACGAGACGGCTCAGAAGGCGCGCGAGTCTCGCAAGAACCAGCAGCAGACCGTCGTCAAGGAACAGAAGCTGCGCCCCAAGATCGATCCCCACGACTACGAGACCAAGAAGGGCCACGTAGTCCGCTTCCTGCAAGCGGGGTCGAAGGTCAAGGTGACCATCATGTTCCGCGGACGCGAGCAGTCGAGGCCCGAGCTGGGCTACCGGCTGCTGCAACGGCTTGGCGCCGACGTAGCCGACTACGGCTTCATCGAGACCTCAGCCAAGCAGGACGGCCGAAACATGACGATGGTGCTGGCACCGCACCGCGGCGCGAAGACTCGCGCCAAGGCGGCGCACGACGCAGACGCACCGGCTGCCCAGCGCGCCAGCGCGCAGCCCAGCGACGCACCGACGACCGATACACCACAGAACTGAGGAAACATGCCCAAGGCGAAGACCCACAGCGGCGCTTCGAAGCGGTTCCGGCGCACCGGGACCGGAAAGATCGTGCGCCAGAAGGCCAATCGTCGGCACCTTCTTGAGCACAAGCCGACCAAGCGAACCCGGCGCCTTGATGGCCGCACAGAGGTGGCGGCCAACGACAAGAAACGCATCACGAAGCTGCTGAACGGCTAAGGCCCAGCCCGTTACCGAAAGAGGAACAGTCTCATGGCACGCGTAAAGCGCGCAGTCAACGCCCAGAAAAAGCGGCGCACCATACTCAAGGCCTCAAAGGGCTACCGGGGCCAGCGGTCACGTCTCTACCGCAAAGCCAAAGAGCAGCAACTGCATTCGTTGACGTATGCCTACCGCGACCGGCGTGCCCGCAAGGGTGAGTTCCGCAAGCTGTGGATCTCGCGCATCAACGCCGCGGCCCGCGCCAACGACATCACCTACAACCGGTTGATCCAAGGCCTGAAGGCCGCCGGGGTCGAGGTGGACCGCAAGAACCTCGCCGAGATCGCGGTGAGCGATCCGACCGCCTTCACCGCATTGGTCGAGGTTGCCAAGGGCGCACTGCCCGAGGACGTGAACGCACCGTCCGGAGAGGCCGCCTGACGCTAACCGAGCGCTCCGCTCGGGTGGCAGCAGCGGTCAAGCTGCATCGCCACGTCGGACGACGCCGCGCCGCACGCTTCCTTGCCGAGGGACCCAACCTCGTCGAGGCCGCGTTGCGGCGCGGACTCGTTTCGGAGGTATTCGTCACCGAATCGGCGTTGAGCCGCTTCGGGACGATGGTGGCCGATGTCCCCGTGCACGTGGTGACCGACCGGGCGGCAAAGGCATTGTCCGACACCGTGACTCCGGTCGGTCTGGTTGCGGTGTGCTCGCTGCCGGAAACAACGTTGCGTGACGTGCTCGCGAAATCGCCGCGATTGGTGGCGGTAGCGGTGGAGATCTCCGAGCCCGGCAATGCAGGCACGCTGATCCGTGTCGCCGATGCCATGGGCGCCGACGCCGTCGTGCTGGCCGGTCACAGTGTCGACCCGTACAACGGCAAGTGTCTGCGCGCCTCGGCCGGAAGTATTTTCGCGGTTCCGGTGGTGTCAGAGCCCGACGCGCCAACGGCCGTCGCCGCGTTGGGCGAAGCGGGTCTGCAGGTGTTGGCCACCACCATCGACGGCGAGGTCAGCCTCGACGAGACGGACTTGTCGGCGCCGACGGCGTGGCTGTTCGGGCCCGAGGCGCACGGCCTGCCATCCGATCTCGCCGGTAGGGCGACGCACCGAGTTCACATCCCGATGCCCGGCAATGCCGAAAGCCTCAACGTCGCGTCGGCCGCGGCGATCTGCCTGTACCAAAGTGCCCGCCACCGAGCGACAACGGAGCGACAACCGTAGCGGTGTCACACCGGCATGTCATTGTCTGGCAATGAGCAACTTGCTAGAGGTGAGAGGCATCGAGCTGCGATACCTGCTCACCGCGTACCTGCTCGACCACGGCCCGGCGACGGTCGACGAACTCGTCGACGCGCTGACGTATCACGGTTTCCGCACTGCTGGGCGTGCGTCGAAGACGGTGTCGGATGCGCTGCGTTGGGAGAGCGCACGCGGTCGGGTGATCCGATTCCGGCGCGGTCGATACCGCCCCGGAACAATGCCGCGGGCAACCGAGCACCGGATTTTCAAGCGAGTACGCGCGTTGCATGATGAAGTCGCTGAGATGTCGCGCAGAGGCGGGCGCCAAGGGACCCACCCGGATTTCCCGGCAGCCTAGCCGCCGTTGAGCAACCCCCGGGCCACGTGGGTGATCTGTACCTCGTTGCTGCCCGCGTAGATCATCAGCGACTTGGCGTCGCGGGCCAGCTGTTCCACCCGGTACTCGGTCATGTAGCCGTTGCCGCCGAACAACTGCACGGCGTCCATCGCGACATCGGTGGCGGCCTG
>DATFCF010000636.1:0-3006 GCA_035253445.1 Mycobacterium sp. | reverse complement strand
GCACGTGTGCTGGCCTATGGAAGAAGTCGTGCCCGCCGATACGTCGGCGGCGGATGGGGCGCGGTCGCCGCACGACGCGATGGGCCACGGTGGGAACGCAGGGATGTCCATGGCGGCGATGGTGGCCGACATGCGGCGTCGCTTCTTGGTCGCCGCGGCGCTGTCGGTGCCAATCCTGCTGTGGTCGAGCATCGGTCGGGACGTGCTCGGGTTCGAGGTCGACGCCCCGTTCGGTCTTCGCGACGACGTATTCCAGTTGGTCTTGAGCGTGCCCGTCATCTTCTACAGCGCGTGGATCTTCTTCGATGGTGCGGTGCGTGCTCTGAGGGCACGAACCCTCGACATGATGGTGTTGGTTGCGGTCGGTGTCGGTGCCGGCTGGCTGTACTCAGTCGTCGTGACCTTGACCGGGGGCGGAGAGGTCTTCTACGAAGCGGCGACGGTGCTGTGCGCGTTCGTGCTGCTGGGGCATTGGTTCGAGATGCGTGCACGTGGGGGCGCCAACGACGCCATTCGTGCTCTGCTCGACCTTGCACCGTCGATCGCGGTGGTGATCCGCAATGGCGATCAGTTCGAGATCCCCACGTCGGAGGTCGTTGTCGGCGACCTGTTGCTCGTCCGTCCCGGCTCCAAGATCGCAGTCGACGGCATCGTCGAGGACGGCGAGAGCGAACTCGACGAGTCGATGGTCACCGGCGAAAGCCTGCCCGTGCACAAGCAGGCGGGTGACCGGGTCATCGGCGCGACACTCAACACCACCGGAACCCTTCGGGTCCGCGCGACCGCCGTCGGCTCTGATACCGCGCTCGCGCAGATCGTCAGGCTCGTGCAGGAAGCGCAGAACTCGAAGGCTCCGGGTCAGCGACTCGCGGACCGCGCCGCCTTTTGGCTGGTCTTAGTTGCCCTCGTCGGCGGGCTACTGACCTTCCTCGTCTGGTTCGTCGTTGTCGGTCGATCGGCGGCGGACGCGATCCTCTTTGCGATCACCGTCGTTGTCGTCACCTGCCCTGACGCACTTGGCCTTGCGACTCCCACTGCGATCATGGTGGGAAGCGGTCTCGGCGCGCAACGCGGAGTGTTGTTCAAGAACGCAATGGCGCTCGAGACCATCGCGCGGATTGACACCGTCGTCATGGACAAGACCGGGACCTTGACCAGAGGCGAACCCGAAGTCACCGATGTCGTCGTCGACGGCATCGACGAAGAAGAACTGCTCGCCCTGGCGGCTGCGGTCGAGCGCGAGTCGGAGCACCCGCTCGGGAGGGCCATCGTCGGCCTCGCCGACGGTCGCTCTGCGCGAGTCTTCGAAGCCCGGTCCTTTGAAGCGGTTCCTGGTCACGGCGCCGTCGCCAACGTGGATGGTCATCGTGTCGTGGTGGGAAACCGTCGGCTCCTGGAGCGCGAACACGCATCCCTCGATGGCCTCGCAGCCCGCCGAGACGCGCTGGCAGAGGGCGGGCGCACAGCCGTCGCCGTCGCCGTCGATGGCAAGGCTGTCGGCCTCTTCGGCATCGCCGACGCCCCTCGCGACACCGCTACCGACGCGGTCGCCACACTCACCGACCTCGGCGTGCAGGTTGTGATGCTCACCGGGGACAACGAGGCGACGGCTCGCCGCATCGCCGACCTACTCGGTGTCACGAGGGTGATCGCCGAAGTTCTGCCTGCCGACAAGTCGGCGAAGATTGCCGAACTGCAGGCGGCGGGCCGAACGGTCGCCATGGTCGGTGACGGCGTGAATGACGCGCCAGCCCTCGCGCAAGCGGATGTCGGGATCGCCATCGGTGCCGGCACCGACGTTGCCATCGAGACGGCCGATGTGGTGCTGATGCGCTCCGACCCGCTCGACGTTGCCGTCGCTCTTCGCATCGGCAGAGGAACGCTCCGGAAGATGCGCCAGAACCTCGGATGGGCGATCGGCTACAACGCAATCGCACTTCCCATCGCGGCCGGTGTCTTCGAGCCCGCATTCGGTCTGGTGCTCCGACCCGAGATCGCCGCACTCACGATGTCGGGATCCAGCTTCATCGTCGCGGTCAACGCGCTGATGCTGAAACGCCTCCACCTTCCGGAACCGGACACTGCGTCACCCGCCGAGAACGCCTTGCACGCATGAACAGCGTCAAGAGAGGGTCTCGAAGAAGAGTTCCTGGTCGATGGCCACGGCAGCGGCCGCTCCGTCGGCGGCGGCGACGATGACCATTGCGCCGGGGAAGGGAAGTGCCGGTCGGCGTGCCATGTCGCCGACGGCGGAGACGCCGTCGATGCTCGTGCGGCCGAGATCGTCAACGAGCACGGAGCCGTCGTCGAGGAAAGTGCATCCGAGCTGTTGCGGCAGGGCGCTGCGCTGTCGCGTTGGGGGGTGCGAGAACATCGCGTGCCGTTCGATGGGTGGAGCATCGCGAAGGATCACACGCTGCAATTTGTTGCCGTCGCCCTCGATTCGCACCACCGGTTCGGTCCGCAACGTGATGTTGCGCGCGTCGAGCAGCTCGAGACTTCCGTCGTCGGGCGCGGTTCCGTTCGTGAAGAGCACAAGATCGTTGCTCCACCGGACCAGGTTGAGAGCCAGGAACACGTTGACGACGTCACCCCCGAGCACGCCGAGGGGTTGATTGCGGACTTCCCAGCCGTCGCAGTACGGGCAGTTGAACACTCCTCGGCCCCAATGCTCAGCCAGACCCGGGATCGCAGGCAGCTCGTCCATCACGCCGGTCGCGAGGAGGACCCGGCGCGATCGAACGGACGTCCCCTCGTCCAGCAAGAGCTCGAAGTGGTCATCGGCGCGTCGCGCGGTCTCGACGGCGAGGTCCCGAAGTTCGACGGTCGTGTATTGCCCGAGTTGTTCGCGGGCGATGTGCCGCAGCTCCATCGGGTCGGTGCCATCGCGCGACAGGAAGCCGTGCATCGCGCGGACCGGTGCGTTGCGCGGTTCACCGGTATCCGCAACCAACACCCGGCGTTGTGCACGGCCCAACACGAGAGCGGCGTTGAGGCCCGCAGGTC
>DATFCF010000635.1:0-3899 GCA_035253445.1 Mycobacterium sp. | reverse complement strand
GTTGCCGAGTCCCGTGTTCGGCTGGCCGACATCGCGGCGATGGTTGACCCGGCGAAGGCGCAGCGCGCGATAGCTGATGTCATGGCGTGCTTGGGGATGGATTCCGAGTGGGGTTCCGAGACGATTGAGCATGTCGCTTCGGCTGCGAAAAGCGCGTTTCCTGAGGGTTTGCCGAGCGTGTTCGACCAGGACGACGACGCGGTTTCTTTTTGGTCGTCGTTGGACTATTCCTAACCCCGCCCGCGTGTGGTATCCTGACAGTATCAACCCCTGAGAGAGAGCGAGAAACCCCTGATGAGCAACATGGTTCGTTTGACCGACATCACTTTCCCTGATCACCGGCAGGCCGAGACCACAGCCGAGCTGGCCGGCCTCGTCGTTTCCGGTTGGCTGGCCGCCGACGGTCACACCGGTTCCTCGCCGAATGTGGACGCGCTGGTACGCGCTTTGCATCGCGGCGATTGGGTAGTTGTCCACAAGATCGCCGATCGGCTGTCGCTGTCTGTTGAGGCGCTGTCATGAGCGGGGCCGAGCGTGTCGCGCGTGCCCGTGAGCGCGCCCAGCGGCACCCTTCCCCGTTGCCCGCTGTGTCGTCGCGTAATCCGCTGCTGGCGGCCGGTGAGAGCGTTCTTGAGGCTATCTGGTGTGGTCCGCTGGCGATGGACGAGGACGGCTGGCAGCGTGCACTGGCGAGCGCAGAGGCGCCATTCTGATGTGGCAGGCAAGTACCGGACTGACCGGGCGCCGTGGTTACCCGTGGTGGATCCATGATGGGCGCCGCACCCTGTACACCGACGGCGGCAATGTTCGCCGTTTCGCGACTGAAGCTGCGGCCGGGGTGATGGTCGCGAAGTTGAATCGCCGCGATTACGGGTCGGATGTGATGCTGTCTGCGCGTCGGCATCTGGCCGCCGCGATTCGCATGCTGAACCGCGCGACGGCCGACGCGACGCCGGATGATGACCGGATCGCGGCCGAGTGTGATCTGTTCGCCGTTCTTGAGCGTCTGGGAGGTCCGCTGTGACGATCGCCGGCGATCTGCATATGAGCGTTGCGGATGCGTGGCACGAAACCGACCAACTGCTCGCCGAGCACCACCTAGACGGCTGGCATGTGCGGTTCAATCAGGCTAAGCGTGTCGCTGGATCCTGCAGCTACCCGAGCCGCACAATCACCCTGTCGCGGTATCTGTTGGCGCGGCGCTCGTGGGCGGACAGCATGAACACGATCACCCACGAGATCGCGCACGCGTTGACCCCTGGCCACCATCACGACCGGGTGTGGGTGGCTCAGCATCGCGAGTTGGGCGGGGATGGTTTGCGGTGTCATTCGTTTGTGGATGATTCGGCGCCGTGGCTGGGTGTGTGTGCTCATGGGGTGCGGTTCGTTCGGTATCGGGCGCCGCGCCCAGGTCTGGGCTATCGGTGCCGTTGCCGGCCCGCGTCGCCGGTCGTGTTTGAGCGGGTGCGCTGATGGCTGGCGCATATCCGGAGCAGGCATGGTTCGCCCTGGTCTACTTCAACGATGACGGATCGGCGTATGTGGGTGAGCGTTATCTGATGACGCTGGTTGAGGCGCGGCGGTGTGTGCACCGCTATAACCAAGACGGCGGTGGCCGGTTCGTGTCGTTTGCGGTGTTGACTTCGGATGTGGATGCGACGCGGGCACAGTTGCGGGTGATGTTCCCGGTGTTGTTTCCGGGGTTGACAACCGGCGCCCAGATACCCCACACTGATAGGTAGAAACATCCCGAGGCGAAGGAGGCCCCAAATGCAACCCGAAACGATCGTCGAACTCCCCGACAATCTACGCGACCCCATGCGCCGCAAGGTCAACAAAGACCTGATGGTGGCATGGATCAACGCAGACCTACTCAACCGGGCCAGCCACGACGTGCGCACCAGCTTGGTGTTCTACGACGATGCTGGCGTGTTCGTCGCGGCCGCCGCGCCCGGCATCGCTGTCCTGTCCAACTTCGGGGAGATCCTGCGCAAGCTGTACGAACAGACCACCGTCCGCTACTACACGAAAGGCATCTGAGCACCATGAACACCCCAACCCCTGACCGCGCCGACCTAACCGGTTGGCGTAAGCGAGACGCGTTGCGCCGCTCGTCGGCCGCCCGCCCGCATTCCACTTCCCGGCAGGCTCGCCGTGTCGCGGCCAGCCGTGGCTACGCCAAGCGCGTCGCGATTCGCGAGCAGGTCCGCTGATGGCCGTCATAAGCGTCCCAGCCGCCGAGCTGCGCGAGGGTGACTACCTTTTCAACCTTCAGGGCGTGGTGATGGGCACCACCACCACACACACCGACGTCGGTGACCATGTCGTCACCCAGGTGCATGTCAACTACTCACCGGTGGCGTCCGACGAGATCTACCTGAGCCACTGGCGCCCGACTGATCTGGTACGCGTGCTGCGGAATGAGCCCGCATCATGAGCGCGGTGCAGGCGCTGCCCGAGCTCGCCGCTGAGCACGGCTGGGCGGTCGACACCGTCGAGCCTGATATGTGGGGTGATGTGCGTTCGACCGCGGTCGGTGACACGGGCACGATCCGTTTGACGTTCGACCCTGCGGGAACGTTGCGGGGCGGCTATCTGTACGACGTGCGTGGCCGCACGTTTCACACTGTGCGCGTCACCGACGTGAAGCGCTGGATCACAGGCGATGGGAGCAACCCCTGATGGACAACGTAAGCAAGTACACAACCCGCGTCAGCGACCGCCGCGAGGTGGTCACCTACCCCGACGAGAGCGGTGCGACCGCGTTTATCGGGATGTGGGTCGACGGCCAGCAGATCGCGGCCGCCGTGCGCCAAGATGACGAATACGCAAAACGCAACGGCGGCGCCCACTGGTCGCTGTGGTCGTCGGGTCTGCGGCTGCGGCTGCTGGTCGACGAGCAGCCCGAGGTCAACGGAATACGGTGCCAGCCGCCGGCGATTGCGTCGCGGCCGCTGCCCGTGCGTGACCAGCATGACGCGCAGGCCTGGCTGGCTCTGCTGGCCGACCTCGCCGAGCACGGGCCGCGCGTGGTGAGCGGGCGGACCCACTGATGGCCTGGGTCACGGTGGCCGGCCTGCTGGCGTCAGCGGTGTTCTGGGCGTACATGCTGCTGAAGGTAGGCGATTGACAGTGTGGCGTATAATGGCCGTATCAACCCCTGGAGGTGCATCCCCCGTGCCAGCCAAGTGCTACAGCGGTGTGCAGTTGCCGGCCGACGGCCGCTACATCGACACCGACCACGCCTACGCCCGAGCCGCGTGCGGATTCGTTGCCCGCGCATCCCTGTACCCGTACCTGTCGGGCCAGTCCCGGGAGCTGCAGGATCAGATTGACGCCCACACCCGTGCGGTGCATCCGGATCGTTGGGCCGAGACGGTGCATGCGCGCAGGATGAGCGCCGACTGATGGCCCTGTCGCGCACTAGTCGCCGGATCATGTTGACCGCGTTGCTGCGGGACCGTGTGACCTTGTCGATCGCTGCGGGCATTCTGCAGCGTTACGGCCTCGACGACGGCGGGGTGCAGGAAGCTATCCGCCGTCATTCCGAGCAGATCGAACAACTACAGCAGCAAGAAAGAGAGAACCCCTGATGTCCTACCTGCAGCACCCGATTTACGAGGTGGGGAAGCCGCACCCTGCGATCGCCCGCATCCGCAAGCGCCGCGAGCAGCAATACCACAGCGTCGACCTGTCGCTGCTTGAGCGTGTCGACCCTGCCCTGTTGGACGCCTACGACAGCGGCCAGCGGGTCAAGGTGCGCCCCGCCTGCCCAGGCGGCGAGGCGTGGGAGCGAACCGGCCGCGTGTCGATCACCACCGGACCTACCCCCGTGCTGCTGTTGATACACCGCAGCAACTCGATCGGATCGTGGGACACCCTTGAAGCGGGCGACGAGG
>DATFCF010000634.1:0-14714 GCA_035253445.1 Mycobacterium sp. | reverse complement strand
GCCCGCAGTGATCACGGTCCGGGGGCCGATCAGCCATCCTGTTCCGATGAACTGGCGGTTGTTCGCCGCGGTGATGCTCAGCGCACACACCGCACGCCAGGGAAACGCCCTGGTGTTGGTGACGCGGATGCGCTCGTCCGGGCCGATGATGACCTCGAGTGCGCGTTCGGCGATTTCCGGATAGCTGCCCACAATCGCGTCGGGAGCGGTAACCGTATCGGTTTCGTCGAGCGCCAGTCCCCCGGTTTCACCGGGTTCGCTGGCGGCCACCTCGCCGCCGGCCGTCAGTGCCGCGACTTGCGCCTCGGCGTTCGTGGACTCCGTGTACGGGTCGGCGTTGTTCAGGTCCAGGCCACTCGGCGACTCGTATTCGGTGGTTACATCCGGCGCGGTGGCCACCGGTCCGGATGACCCGATGACCTCATAGTCGGTCAACGAGGCCGGCCGGCGGTTCGATCTGGTGCTGCTTCCCATGGTGATCGGTCCCTTGTCTTGCTGGCTGATGGGTGAATCCATCCAAGTCGGGCGGGTGTGATCGCGGCGTTATCGATACGTCACACCGCCGCGGGGACGCAGCGCTGGGTCTCTGCGCTGACACCGTCGTCGAGGGCCTCCAGCAGAAGCCGCTCCATCTGTGCCGACGCTGAAATGCCGAGTTCGCAGCGCACGATGCGGACGTAGTTGTGGTACTGCCGGATGGCCTCCGACGGATTGCCCTCCAGCAGGTGAGCTCTCATCAGCGCCCGGTGCGCCGATTCGCGGGTCGGGTCACCCGCCACGCTCGCGAGCCCGGCCATGACGGCCGATGCAAAGCGGCCTTGTTCGGCGTGCAGCACGCATAGCTGGTCGAGCGCGTGTAGCCGCAGCTGGCGGTGCCGTTCGCGTTCGTGGGCAAGCCATTCATCGCACCAGTCGGGCAGCAGGTCCGTGGACAATCGCTGCACACAGCCGATATCGAGCGGCACGTGACCGCCGTCGAGCACCGCCGTCGCCAACGCCCGCGCGCAGTCCAGGTCGGATTCGACATCGGGATCCAGCATCAGAGTTTCGCCACAGACGACCACCGGTGACCAGGGTGCGCGTGCCAGCCCCCACAGGGTCGCGCGAAGGCTTGCCAAGGCTCGGGCGTTGATCACGTCGGGCCACAGTTGTTCCGCAGCAGTGGATCTCGCCACGGCGCCACCGCTCACAGCCAGCAGCGCTACCAGTCGCTGCGCCCGCGCGGGCAGGCTCAGTGGCCTTTCATCGCGGATCACGTCGAAGACAGGCAGCATGTTCAGTCGCGCCATGTCGATCCCCCGTAAGACTTGGTGTCCGCACTCCATGTGTCGATCTGCGACCCATGCTGCGGCCCGTGCGGTGCGAGTCGCATGCGTAGTCGGCTACTCGTTTTTCAGGGGGCGCCACGCGCGTCGGCGGAATGCGGCTGAATTGGGGGCAGGGCCAACATGGCGGTGGAAGGATCGGGCGACGGGCACAAGAAACTCCACCGTCGACGAGGGAGAGAACGTGGCTTCACCCACCGCCGCACCATCGGACCGCATCGAGGTAACCGAAGGCGACGTCACCTATATCCGCACGGATAAGGATCTGCCGCCGGTAGCCATCATCGACCGCTCGCCGATCACGACGCGTCACAAGATCATCTTCGGGATCATCGCGCTGCTCGGTGCGATCGCGTGGGCGGTCATCGCGTTCTTCCGCGGAGAGACCGTCAACGCGGTGTGGTTCGTCATCGCCGCAATCTGCACGTACGTGATCGGTTTCCGGTTCTACGCGCGACTGATCGAGATGAACGTCGTCCGCCCTCGCGACGACAATGCCACTCCCGCCGAGATTTTCGAGAACGACACCGACTACATGCCAACCGACCGTCGGGTGTTGTTCGGCCACCACTTCGCGGCGATCGCCGGCGCAGGCCCGCTCGTGGGACCGGTGCTGGCCATGCAGATGGGCTATCTGCCCGGCACAATCTGGATCATCATCGGCGCCGTGTTCGCCGGCTGCGTCCAGGACTTCCTGGTGCTGTCGATCTCCACCCGGCGGCGAGGCCGCTCACTCGGCCAGATGGCCCGCGACGAGCTCGGTGCGATCGGGGGCGGCGCCGCCATCGTCGGCGTCCTCGTCATCATGGTGATCCTGCTCGCGGTGCTCGCGCTGGTGGTGGTGCAAGCGCTCGCCCAGAGCCCGTGGGGTGTGTTCTCGATCGCGATGACGATTCCCATCGCGCTCTTCATGGGCGTCTACCTTCGATTCCTGCGCCCCGGACGCGTGTCGGAGGTGTCCCTCATTGGTGTCGCTCTCCTGCTCCTGGCGGTGATGTCCGGAAAGTGGGTTGCTGACACATCTTGGGGTGCAACATGGTTCGACCTGTCCCCCGTCGCCCTGTCGTGGTGCCTGATCATCTACGGCTTCTCCGCGTCGGTACTGCCCGTCTGGTTGCTGCTCGCTCCTCGCGATTATCTGTCCACGTTCATGAAGGTCGGCACCATCGCGCTGCTGGCGATCGGCATCCTGCTCGCCCGCCCGATCATGGAGGCCCCGGCGGTCTCGAGTTTCGCCGCCAGCGGCACCGGCCCGGTGTTCGCCGGATCGCTGTTCCCGTTCCTGTTCATCACGATCGCCTGCGGTGCGTTGTCGGGTTTCCACTCACTGATCTCGTCGGGCACGACGCCGAAGCTGCTGGAGAAGGAAAGCCAGATGCGGCTGATCGGCTACGGCGGCATGCTGACCGAGTCGTTCGTCGCGATCATGGCGCTGATCACCGCGGCCATCCTCAACCAGCACCTGTATTTCACCCTCAACGCGCCCGCCGCGCAGACGGGCGGAACGGCGGAGACGGCCGCCGAGTACGTCAACAGCCTGCCGCTGTCCGGACCGCCGATCACGGCCGACCAGATCACCCAGGCGGCCGAAAGCGTGGGCGAGGAATCGATCGTGTCGCGCACCGGCGGCGCCCCCACACTGGCGTTCGGCATGTCCGAGGTGCTGTCAAAAGTCTTCGGCGGTGATGCGCTCAAGGCGTTCTGGTATCACTTCGCGATCATGTTCGAGGCGTTGTTCATCCTGACGACGGTCGACGCGGGCACCCGGGTGGCGCGCTTCATGCTGTCGGACGGGCTGAGCAACCTCGGCGGGCCGCTGCGCAAGCTGAAGGACCCGAGTTGGCGAGTCGGGGCGTGGGTCTGCAGCGTGATCGTCGTTGCGGCGTGGGGCGGCATTCTGCTGATGGGTGTCACCGATCCTCTCGGTGGGATCAACACACTGTTCCCGCTGTTCGGGATCGCCAACCAGCTGCTGGCCGCGATCGCGCTGACTGTCGTGACGGTCGTGGTGCTCAAGAAGGGCTACTTCAAATGGGCCCTGGTGCCCGCTGTTCCACTGCTGTGGGACCTCACAGTGACGCTCACCGCATCGTGGCAGAAGATCTTCTCCGCTGATCCGAAGGTCGGATACTGGAAACAGCACAGCATCTGCGAGGCCGCTCAGGAGGCAGGAAAGCTGTGCCTGACGGCGAAGACACCGGGAGACGTCGACAAGATCGTGCGCAACACGTTCATTCAGGGCTCGCTGTCGATCATCTTCGCGACGCTGGTGGTGATCGTGTTCGCGACCGGCGTCGTCATGGCGTTCAGGGCCATCCGCAGTGGCGGGCTACCGTCGACGGAGGACGAACCGGTGGCGTCGCGGATCTTCGCCCCGTCAGGACTCATACCGACACACGTCGAACGGGAGGTGCAAAAGCAATGGGACGCGCTGCCGAAATCGCACGCCAAATCGGTTGGTACTTCAGCAAATTGAGTTGGTACTCGGCAACATTGATGGGTGACAACCACTATCGGCGTTATGCGGAGCATCGTAGCCAGTCCCATCCCGACGAGCCCGTCATGTCCGAGCGGGAGTACTGGCGCATGCGCCACGATGCGACGGAGTCCAACCCCAACCCTCGCTGCTGCTGAGTGCCCAACGGCAAGTGTCCTGAGCCGTCAATTCCGCGCCGCTTCTTCGTATTTGCGGCGAAACTGTAGTTGTCGTGGAAAGTGCCAAGATGTCTGTGCGCGTCTGGAACAACACAAGGCGCCGGAGGGCGTGGCACCTGCTGGGGCGTGCCCGCCACCTATCCGGGCTCGGCCATCCCCTGATGCCACCGTGGCAGATCGCAGAGTCCGGACCCGATGGCGTCACGATGCAGGGGCACTTCACCCGATTCCATATCGGCGGCAACGGCGCGGTCCACGGTGGGGTGATACCGCTGGTCTCGAGGGCGTGGATTGACTCCATCGACGGACGAAATGCGTTCGGCAGGGCGACAATGAGGGACTCGGACGGCAACGTGCTATCCGAGGCCAGCGGTCTGACGTTCAAACTGCTCCCCCACCAGCCCTGAGAGGCACGATGCCCGACTCCGCGACACAATTCACCGTCCCGGCCGCCGCCGACACCGTCGCTGCAGTAATCGGCGATCGAGAATTCATCATCCAAGGCGGTCGGCGCTACACCTACGCCCAGGTCGTCGAGCGGGCCAACCGACTCGCCGCCTACCTCCATGCGCGGGGCCTGGGCACCAAGACCGAGCGCTCGGCGCTTGCCGGTCACGAAGTCGGCCAGGATCTGCTGGGCGTCTACGCGTACAACGGACCCGAGTACGTCGAGGCGATGCTCGGGGCGTGGCGGTCCCGGGTCGCGCCGTTCAACGTCAACTACCGCTACGTCAAGAACGAACTGCACTATCTGCTCGCCGACTCCGGCGCCACCGCTCTGATTTACCACGCATCGTTCGCGCCGCGAGTCGCCGACGTGCTTCCCCAGCTTCCGCGGCTGCGCGTGCTCATCCAGATCGCCGACGACTCCGGCAACGATCTTGTGCACGGCGCCGTGGACTACGAGTCGATCGTCAGGTCGGGCGATGCCGTACTGCCGCCGGACGAGCCGTCACCCGACGATCTCTACGTGCTTTACACCGGTGGCACGACGGGCATGCCGAAGGGTGTGCTGTGGCGCCAGCACGACATCTTCATGACGTCCTTTGGCGGCCGAAGCCTCTACACCGGCGAGCTTGCCACGTCCTACGAGGACATCGCCAAACGCGTTGCGGATGCGCCGGAATCCCGGCTGATGATCCTGCCTCCGCTGATGCACGGCGCAGCGCAGTGGGCCGTCTTCACCGCGATGACCACCGGCCAGTCGGTGGTGTTCTCCGCGATCACGGACCGGTTCGATGCCGACGAGGTGGTCGCCACGATCGAGCGCGAGAAGGTGATGGCGGTGACGGTCGTCGGCGACGCGATGGCGCGACCGCTGGCCGCAGCCATCGAACGTGGTACGGCCGATCTGTCGTCGCTGGCGGTAGTGGCCAACGGCGGCGCGCTGCTGACGCCGACCGCCAAACAACGCCTCATCGACGTCAAACCCGGCCTTGTCGTCGTCGACGGCGTCGGCTCCTCGGAGACCGGCGCGCAGATGACCCACATGTCGGCGTCGGGCGCGGTGGCGACCGGCAAGTTCACCGCAGGCCCGGACACCTTCGTGGCGGCCGAGGATCTCAGCGCGATCCTGGAACCGGGCCACGACGGCATGGGCTGGCTCGCGCAAAGAGGCTATGTGCCACTGGGTTACAAGGGCGACGCGACCAAGACCGCGGCGACCTTCCCGGTGATCGACGGTGCGCGGTACTCGGTGCCTGGCGACCGCGCGCGCCACCTGCCCGACGGTTCGATCGAACTGCTGGGCCGCGACTCGGTCACTATCAACTCCGGAGGCGAGAAGGTCTTCGTCGAGGAGGTCGAGACGGCGATTGCGTCGCATCCGGCGGTGGCCGACGTGGTGGTCTCGGGCCGGCCCAGCGAGAAGTGGGGGCAGGAGGTCGTCGCGATCGTCGCCCTCACCGAAGGCGCCAGCACCGATGCCCAGGAGCTCATCGACCACGCCGCGGATTCCATCGCGCGGTACAAACTTCCCAAGGCGGTGGTGTTTCGGCCGGTGATCGAGCGCAGCCCGGCGGGCAAGGCCGACTACCGGTGGGCGCGCGAACAGGCGATCAGTGGCGGCGCTTGAGCCGACGGCCGGTGATGGTGAACGGCAGATCGGTTCCCACCACGGTGCGGTAGTGGCTGAACGCGTCGAAGCCCACTCAACCCTTCGCGTTACGCCGCATACTGTTCGAAAAGCTTACTATAGGTCTTACAGTAGATATGCGAAACGTCGGTGGGCACCATCGACCGGAAGGCTCCCCGTAAGGTTCACCGTAACGACCGAGCGGCGACACGGATGCGAAGACGCAGTTCAGAAGGCAGCTGTCGGTACATATCTGTCGGTACATATAGAGCCGCAACACGACTGTTGATGGAGGTGCCCGTAGTGGCAAGGCAAACAACCGCCGAGAAGCGTCAGCGACGCGAGCGGGGGTCCATCAATCCCGACGACATCATCAAGGGCGCGTTCGAGCTTGCCGAGCAGGTAGGCATCGACAACCTGTCCATGCCGTTGCTCGGCAAGCACCTCGGTGTCGGCGTGACGAGCATCTACTGGTACTTCCGCAAGAAGGACGATCTGCTCGACGCGATGACCGATCGCGCGTTGCGCCAGTACGTCTTCGCCACGCCGTACGTCGAAGCCAAGGACTGGCGTGAGACGTTGCGCAATCACGCACGCACGATGCGAAAGACGTTCATGGGCAACCCGATTCTGTGCGACTTGATCCTTATTCGGTCCGCGCTGAGCCCGCGGGCGGCGCGGCTGGGCGTACAGGAAGTCGAAAAGGCGATCGGTGGTCTGGTGGAGGCGGGCCTGCCTCCCGAGGATGCCTTCGACACGTACTCCGCGGTGTCGGTTCACGTCCGCGGATCGGCGGTGCTGCAGCGGCTGCGGGAGAAGAACCGAGCGACCGACGAGGGGCCGAGCGACATCGAGGAAACGATGACGATCGATCCCGAGATCACCCCGCTGCTCGCAATGGTCACCGAGAAGGCTCACTACATCGGTGCGGCGGACGAGGACAACTTCGAGTTCGGCCTGGAGTGCATTCTCGACCACGCGGCGCGGCTGATCGAGGGTGGCAAGAAGCCCGCCAAGACCGCACGGAAGCCCACGGCTTCGCGCCCGCGGAGCAAGGCCGCCGCGCGCTAGTTCGCACGTTCGTGGCGTTGGGCCAGCCAAGGAATCACGCGCCACATCGGTCCCAGCGGGGGTCCTTGACGCGTCTCGAAACGTGCCATCACATGCGATATCACGTTTGGACGGGCCCCCATCCTTGGGATTGCGGCCGCCGCGCGCTGACTAGACCTCGATGACGAGATTGACACCACCGTCGTTTGAGAACGTGTCGAGAGGCGATATCAACAACCCTGGTGTGAATCTCGGCTCTAGACCACGTAACAGAGTTGTCCGATTGGTTTATCGGCCTGATCCGACCGGATAGCGTTGCCATCGATGGCTGCGCCGGAGTCAGGGGAAGAGGCAGTCGAGTCGACGACGGTGGTGATCGCCGGGGGCGGCCCGGCGGGGATGATGGCGGGGCTGCTGCTAGCGCGGGCAGGGATCGCGGTCATGGTGCTGGAGAAGCACGCCGATTTCCTACGGGATTTCCGCGGGGACACCGTGCATGCGTCGACAGTGGCGTTGCTGGACGAGCTCGGCCTGGGCGCGGAGTTCCGGGAACTACCACAAAGCAGGTTGACCGGTGTGTTGCTGCCCGGCACGGATTCGCAGCGCGTGCCTTTCGATGTCTTCGCGGCGTTACCTGCGCCGTACAACTACATCGCGATGGTGCCGCAATGGGATCTGTTGAACCTGCTCGCAGAGGCGGCCGGGCGGGAACCCACGTTCTCGCTGCGCATGCGCACCGAGGCGACCGACCTCGTCATCGCCGACGACCGGGTGATCGGTGTGCGCTACCGCGGTCCCGAGGGCGACGGTGAGATCCGCGCCGACCTGACGCTGGCCTGCGACGGCCGGGCCTCGGCGCTGCGCCGCGCAAGCCGCTTGCCCGCCCGCGAATACCGGGTGCCGTTCGACGTGTGGTGGTTCCGACTGCCCCGACATCCGGACGAGGAGGGTGACGTCGCGGGCGTTGCACCGGCATTCGGCCGCGGAGAAGGCCTGCTGGCGTTGACCCGCGAGGACTACTACCAGCTCGCCTACGCGATCCCCAAGGGGTCCGACGCACGCCGCCGCGCGGACGGCGTCGAGGCATTTCGCGCCCGGATCGCCGCGTTGCGCCCGGACCTGGCCGACCGCGTCGAGGCGATCACTTCAATGGACGACGTGTTCGTGCTCGACGTCCGGTTGGATCGGCTGCGGCGCTGGTACACCGATGGGCTGCTGTGTATCGGTGACGCCGCCCACGCCATGTCCCCGGCCGGCGGGGTCGGAATCAACCTCGCCATCCAAGACGCCGTCGCCGCTGCGCGGTTGCTCGCGGCGCCGCTGCGTGAACACCGGCTGACCACCGCGGATCTGGCCCGCGTCCAGCAGCGCCGGCAGCGACCGACCGCGATCCTTCAGACGATGCAGCGAACGATACATCTCGGCATCGGCCCGCTGCTGTCGGGCCGAATCTCGGTGCGCCCGCCCTGGGGCCTTCTGCGTCTGGCGTCGCGTGCGCCGCAGTGGATGGTCCGGATACCCGCGCGCCTGATCGCCATCGGCCCCCGCCCCGAGCATGCGCCCGCCTTCGCCCGACGCTGAACCCTACGGGCAGTTTGCGATCCACGCCGTTCGTCACATCTCTGTGGCTCACGAGGCCCTAGTCGACCACGCCTTGCTGCGTGAGGTGCTCGATCAGCGGTGCCGCGCCCTCGGCGAGGTGCTCCGACATCGCTGTGCGAGCGAGGTTTTCGTCGCGTGCTTCCAACGCGGCCAACAATCGCCGGTGATGCGCCATCGACAGCTCCGGCCAGCCCGGAATGGTCGGGAACACCGATTCGGGTGCATACCGGGTGATCTGCGACATCAGCTGAGCGAGCTTCGGTGAGTCGGCGGCGACGTTGATCGCCTTGTGGAACTCGTGATTCAGCCGGACCGCGCGGTCATCGTCGTCGCTGGCGTAGGCGTCTTCGAGCTCGGTCTGAATCTTCTCCAGCTCTCGCAACTGCTCGCCAGTGATGTTGACCGCGGCCCGCGCAGCGAGTTCACCCCCGATGTGGGCCTGCACGTTGGAAACGTCGGTGAGGTCGCGCGCCGTCACCGCTACCACCACGAAGCCGCGCCGCGGCTGCTGCGAGAGCAAGCCCTCCGCGCTGAGGACGAACAGCGCTTCCCGCACCGGGGTGACGCTGATTCCGAGTTCTGCCGCCAGTTGGTCGAGGCGAATGTACTGGCCCGCCGCGTACGTACCGTCGAAGATGCGCCTGCGAACGACGCGTGCGACGTCCTCGGCCAGCTGTGGCCGAGCAGCGAAATCGGGAACGGTCACCGGTCAGATCCGATAGTCCGCGAGCAGTCGCTTGCTGATGATGTTCTTCTGAATCTCACTCGTGCCCTCACCGATCAGCAGGAAGGGGGCGTCACGCATCAGCCGTTCGATCTCGTATTCCTTGGAATAGCCGTATCCACCGTGGATCCTGAAGCTCTGCTGGGTGACCTCCGAGCAGAACTCGCTCGCCAGGTACTTGGCCATCCCCGCCGCGACGTCGTTGCGTTCGCCAGAATCCTTCAACCGGGCCGCGTTGACCATCATCAGATGGGCCGCCTCGACTTTGGTTGCCATCTCGGCAAGTTGGAACGCGATGGCTTGGTGCTCGGCGATCGGCTTGCCGAACGTCTGGCGCTGCTGTGCGTACCGCACGGCGAGTTCGAAGGCCCGGATTCCTACACCGCATGCCCGGGCCGATACGTTGACGCGGCCGACCTCGATGCCGTCCATCATCTGAAAGAAGCCCTGGCCGGGCACTTCACCGAGGACGTCATCAGCGTGCGCCACGTAGCCGTCGAAGATCAGCTCGGTGGTGTCGATTCCCTTGTATCCCAGCTTGTCGATCTTGCCCGGGATGGTCAGTCCGGGCGCGACTTCGCCGAAGCCAACGGGTTTTTCGATCAAAAACGCGGTCAGGTTGCGGTGCGGTTTGTCGGCGCCTTCGTCGGTGCGCACCAACGCGGCCACCAAGGTCGAACTGCCGCCGTTGGTCAACCACATCTTCTGACCGTCGATGACGTAGTTGCCGTCGTCGGTGCGCTTGGCACGGGTGCGGATCGCGGCGACGTCGGACCCGAGTTCGGGTTCGGACATCGAGAACGCGCCTCGCGCCTCGCCGGTCGCCATCCGCGGCAGGTAGCGCTGCTTTTGCGCGTCGGTACCGTGCTGGCGCAGCATGTAGGCCACGATGAAATGGGTGTTGAGCACGCCCGAGACGCTCATCCATCCGCGAGCTAGTTCCTCGATGCACAACGCATACGTCAGAAGAGACTCGCCCAGGCCGCCGTACTCCTCGGGGATCATCAGCCCGAACAGACCCATCTCGCGCATCTGGTCGACGATGGCCTGCGGATAGGTGTCGGTGCGCTCGAGTTCCGGCGCGTTGGGGATGACCTCCTTCTCGACGAATTGGCGCACTGTGGCGATGATTTCGGTCTGGAACTCGGTGAGACCGAGCGTTTGGGCGAGTTTGGTCATGCGTCATACCTTTCGAACACGGCGGCAAGGCCTTGTCCACCGCCGATGCACATGGTTTCCAGCCCGTAACGAGCACCGCGCCGGTTCAACTCCCGCGCCAGTGTGGCGAGCATGCGTCCACCCGTCGCGCCGACCGGGTGGCCGAGTGAGATCCCCGAGCCGTGCACATTCGTGCGGTGGTGGTCGGCTGCGGTGAAGTTCCATTCGCGCATCACTGCCAGGGCCTGCGCGGCGAACGCTTCGTTGAGTTCGATGACATCGATCTCGGCCAGGCGAAGTCCCGCCTTGCCCAATGCGGCCTCCGTCGCGGCTACCGGACCGATCCCCATGATGTTCGGTGCCACTCCCGCCGAACCCCACGAAACCAGCCGGACCAATGGTGTGAGCCCCAGCTCCTGCGCCTTCTCCGGGGTCGTCACGACGCACATGGACGCGGCGTCGTTCTGCCCGCTGGAGTTTCCGGCGGTGACCGTGGACTCCGGATCATCGTCCAGCAGAACGGGTTTCAACTTGCTCAATGACTCCACGGTGGTGTCGGCGCGCGGGTGTTCGTCGGATTCGATCAACTCCTCGCCCTGGCGGGTGCGCACCGTGACATCGATGATCTCCTCGGCGAAAATCCCGTCCTCCTGGGCCGCCACCGCCCGTTGATGGGAGGCCACCGCGAGTTCGTCTTGTTCCTGGCGCGAGATCGCGTATTGCCTTCGAAGGTTTTCCGCTGTCTCCAACATTCCGCCGGGCACCGGATAGTGGCGCCCGCCGGCAGTGGTGCGCCCCCGCGCGAGCCCGTCGTGCATCTTCACGCCGCCGCGGGCGCCTCCCCAGCGCATGTCAGTGGAGTAGAAGGCCACATTGCTCATGCTTTCGGCACCGCCGGCAATCACAACGTCGTTGTCGCCGTTGGTGACTTGCAGGCAGGCCTGGATGACGGCCTGCAGACCAGACCCGCAACGGCGGTCGACCTGCATACCGGGAACGGTGACCGGCAGTCCGGCGTCCAACGCCACCACGCGCCCGATCGCGGGAGCCTCGCTGTTGGGATAGCAGTGGCCGAGGATGACGTCTTGCACTGCGCCGGGGTCGATTCCGGTGCGATCCAGCAGGCCCTTCAGCGCGGCGACACCGAGGTCGACGGCGGTCAGCGACTTGAACATTCCGCCGTAGCGGCCGATCGGCGTGCGCACGGGTTCGCAGATCACGGCTTCACGTGTCCTCATATGTGCCTCCCGCCCGTCACCTCGAGGACGGTGCCGGTCATGTATGACGACAGATCGCTGGCGAGGAACAATGCGACCTTGGCGACCTCGCTGGGCTCACCTGCCCGGCCCATCGGCACTTCTGCCAGCTTCTGGTCCCAAATGTGTTGGGGCATGGCTTCGGTCATCGCGGACCTGATCAGTCCGGGTTGGATCGCGTTGACCCGCACTCCCAGATGGGCGAGTTCCTTGGCGGCGGCCTTGGTCAGGCCGACGATCCCCGCCTTGGCGGCCGAGTAATTCGTCTGGCCGACCAGGCCGACCTTGCCCGAGATCGATGACATGTTCACGATGGCGCCGCGCTTGTTCTCACGCATGATGGCCGCTGCGGCCTTCGTGCCGTGCCAGGTGCCCTTCAGGTGCACCGAAATGACCTGATCGAACTGATCCTCGGTCATGTTGCGCAACGTGGCGTCGCGGGTGATCCCGGCGTTGTTGACCATGACGTCCAGGCCGCCGAAGTGCTCCATCGCCGCGGCGACAAGCCCCTCGACGTCGGCGGCCTTGGTCACGTCGCAGGCCACCGCCAGCGCGACGTCGGCCCCGCCGAGTTTGTCGACGGCCGCCTGGGTGGCCGCCAGATCCAGATCGCCCAGCACCACCCGGGCACCCTCGGCGATGAATCGCTCCGCAATGGCCAAGCCCAGACCCTGCGCACCTCCGGTGACGACGGCTGTCTGCCCAGTCAGCAACGACACCTGATCACCCCTTTCTCCCAATACGACCCTCAGTCAATCGAACATCATATTGGATATATGATTTCTGCGGCCGCGGGGCACCCACTCGCCAAGAGGAGCATCTGCCGATGACCACCGCCGAAGTCAGTGCTGAAGATTTCCAGCAGATCCTGGCCCAGACTCGTCACTTCGTCCGCACCGCGGTCGTACCGCGTGAGCAGGAAATTCTGGCCGACGACAAAGTTCCTGACGACCTGCGCGAGCAAGCCAAGAACATGGGCCTGTTCGGCTATGCCATTCCGCAGGAGTGGGGCGGGTTGGGCCTGAACCTGGCCCAGGACGTCGAGTTGGCGATGGAGTTGGGCTACACATCGCTTGCGCTGCGGTCGATGTTCGGCACCAACAACGGCATCGCCGGCCAGGTGCTCGTCGGCTTCGGCACCGACGAGCAGAAGGCGCGGTGGCTCGAGTCGATGGCGACGGGCGACGTCGTCGCATCCTTCGCGCTGACCGAGCCCGGCGCGGGTTCCAACCCGTCTGGTCTGCGTACGAATGCCGTTCGCGACGGGGAAGATTGGATCATCACCGGCCAGAAGCGCTTCATCACCAACGCGCCGACGGCCAACCTGTTTATCGTCTTCGCGCGCACCCGGCCTGCCGATGACGAAGGCGCGGGCATAGCCGTGTTCCTGGTGCCCGCCGACGCGGCAGGCGTGGTCGTCGGCGCCAAGGACGCCAAGATGGGTCAGGAGGGTGCGTGGACGGCCGACGTCAGCTTCGACGACGTCCGCGTGCCGGCCGGTGCACTCGTCGGCGGCAGCGAAGACATCGGATATCGCGCCGCAATGGTCTCGTTGGCGCGCGGGCGCGTCCATATCGCCGCCCTCGCCGTCGGAACGGCTCAACGCGCACTCGACGAGTCCGTCGCATATGCCGCCACCGCTACCCAGGGCGGCACGGCAATCGGGAACTTCCAGTTGGTCCAGGCGATGATCGCCGACCAGCAGACCGGGGTGCTGGCCGGACGAGCACTGGTCCGCGACACCGCGCGGCTATGGGTGAGCGGCGAGGACCGCAGGGTCGCACCATCGGCCGCCAAACTGTTCTGCACCGAAATGGTCGGCCAGGTAGCCGATCTCGCTGTGCAAATTCACGGCGGCAGCGGCTATATGCGCGAGGTACCCGTTGAGCGGATCTACCGCGACGTTCGGCTGCTGCGGTTGTACGAGGGAACCAGCGAAATACAGCGACTCATCATCGGATCGAATCTCGTGAAGGCGGCACAGAAATGAGCGGACGGCTCACCGGCAAGGTCGCCTTCATCACCGGGGCGGCGCGCGGGCGGGGGCGTGCGGATGCGGTGCGGATGGCCAACGAGGGCGCCGACGTCATCGCCGACGCGGTCTGCTGGCTGGCCAGTGAGGAATCGAAAAACGTTACGGCTGCCGCGATCTCGGTCGACCAGGGTATGACGCAGTACTGACGAGCAGACGCAAAATCACACAAAACCAGTTCAGATCGGGCGATTTTGCGTCTGCTCGCGCAAAGGAGTGTCAGCCGATGAATCGCGCGATGAACTCGGCAACCGCGGCGGGCTTTTCCGAACCCTCGATTTCCACCGTGATGGCCACAGTCGCCTGCACGGCACCGTCGAGCTGATCGACCTTGGCGATCTCAGCGCGCGCGCGGATCTTGGCGCCCACCCTCACAGGGGTGATGAACCGGACCTTGTTGAAGCCATAGTTGATCGCCATCGCGACGTTGTCGACGGTGTACAGCTGGTGGGTGAAGTGCGGCAGTAGCGACAGCGTCAGCAATCCGTGCGCGATAGGCCCGCCGAATGGACCGTCGGCGGCTCGCTCGGGGTCGACGTGGATCCACTGATGGTCATCGGTGGCGTCGGCGAATAGGTTGACGCGGTCCTGCGTGACCTCCAGCCAATCGGTCGGGCCGAGCTGACTGCCCTCAGCAGCGACAAACTCCTCGAGCCCGCTGAACTTCTTCACCACTACTCTCCTTAACCGCCTAGAAGACGACCGTCTGGTTGCCGTATCGAATAATGCGATCCTCACAGTGCCACAGCACCGCACGCGACAAAACAAGGCGCTCGACATCGGCGCCGAGACGGACCAGGTCGTCGACGCCGTGACGGTGATCCACCCGCACCACGTC
>DATFCF010000633.1:0-3403 GCA_035253445.1 Mycobacterium sp. | reverse complement strand
CGTGGTTGAACAGTTCGACCAGGTTGGAACGGCTGGCTGCCGGGCAGCAGTACCTCGACGGCCCGGCCACTCAGCAGATCGTCGGTGGCGCCGCGCCTGCGGTGGACCAACTGGTCACCGTTGTCGTCACACATCGCGTCCGCGACGAGGACGTCGAAGCGTTTTTGGCGTGGCAGGATCGACTTCAGTTGGCGGAAGGCAAGTTTGACGGCTACCGCGGAACCGAGCTCTTCCGGCCGATCGATGGCGTGCAGGATGAGTGGACCGCGATGTACCGCTATGACACTGCAGCCGACTTGGAAGCGTGGTTGACGTCCAACGAGCGCAAGCAACTGCTCGACGAAGGCAAGAAGTTCCACGACTTCAACCTGCGCACCGTCGATCATTCGTTCGGGAGCTGGTTCGCGTTCGACGACATGGGCAATCAGGTGCCGCCTCCGTCGGATACCAAGACCTCGATCGCGGTGTGGGTCGGCCTCTATCCCACCGTCGTGCTGCTGACCCTGGCGTTGTCGCCGTTGAAGATGCCCATATGGCTCGGCCCGGTGCTGGGAACTCTGTTGTCCAGCTTCGTCATCAGCTTCGTGGTGATGCCCTACTACGTCAATCCACTGCTGAAGCACTGGCTGCGGCCACCGGCGGGCGAACCCGCGTCACGCACGAATCTTCGGGGCGCCGCGCTTGTCGCCGCCGCCATGCTCTTCTGGGTGGTCGTCTTCTACCTCGTCACCACACAGTTCTGGACCCTGCCCTGACCGCAGAAGCGGACAGTGACCTTGAACAGAAAGGGATAAGTGGTCAGTATGGCCGAATCCAACGGCGCGATACCGGACTTCATGCGCCCAGTCGTCGATGACACGCCGACCAGTGCGCGCATCGTCGCCGAGCACGCGGTCCTCGCCCTCAATTCGTCGATGATGGGGCTGTATGACACATCCCTTGAGACGTTCAAGCAGAACATGCGCGACCAGGTGCCGATCATCGTCGCGCTGTTCAGCGGCCAGGGCGGTCAGATGATCCTCTATCGGCCGGGCAAGGAACCCGAGGTGGCGCCGCCGGTCCCGCTGGTGTACCAACTCGCAAAGTCGGTGGGCCACAGCACGATGGCCATCTACGAGGTCGTCTCGCCGTATCTGTCCGATCCGTACGCGAATCAGTTGTGGCGCGCGCCGCTTGCGATGTACCGGACGCAGAACCAGTCGGCCCTCGACGGCCTTGACGCCTTGGACATCGACGACGACACCCGCGAAATCATGGGAACCATCCTGCAACGAAACCTGGCGTTCATGGATGAGTGTCTTGCCAATGGCGGCTACAGCTATGCCGACGTCGAGGAGTTTATCCGCGGCACAACGCCGTGGTCGGTCAAGACAATTGGGATTGCCTCAAGTGCACAGGTGGGCCACTGGATTTCGGTCGTCGAGGGTTGGCGCAACGATCTCGGCGCGGACTGGGAGCGCGTCTACGCGGTCAACAACACGATGTATGTGACCCGGCAGAACAATATCCTCTACAGCGTCCTGGTTCAGTTCATGGGCACAGAGACGATGGGCGACCGGTTATTGCTCGTCGAGACAGCGGAATTCGAAACGACGCCGGAGAAGTTGCTCGATGTGCTGGGCCGTATCGTCGCCGATCGCTCGCTGGGGATGGTGTTCTTCCGCGACTTCTTCGCGATGGACGTCGAGCTGCTCGGCGGCGGCGGCCGAGCGGCTATCGAGCGTGAGATGGCCAAGCGCGGTCAGGATGCGGTGCTGCCGAGCCTCGCCCCGTTCCGCTCCAACGACTGGCCGTGGAAGACCAATCCGGACAAGGGAACTGGTCCGGCGCAGCTGGAGGATGCGATCGCGGGCTGCCCCGTTCGCCAATAGCGCGGCGCAGACGTCACACCCGCCACATCAGCATCGCGATGGCAGACACAATGCCCTTCCAAATGTGATAGCGCATGCGGTATCACAATCCCGACCACCATGGTCCTCTGGAGCAGTTACCCATGTGACCGCTGTGACAACAACAGGACCAAGAAACAGCGCCGCCGCCCCTACGCCCGGATCAATGCCTCAGGACACTAGTTGCCGCCTTCCTCGGCGGGCAGCGGGGGCGGCAGGGGTGTCGTCGGCGTCGCGGATGGTGATTCGGGGCTTTCGGGCCCGTGATAATCCAGCATCGGATCGTCGCGCATCACCTTCGTGCCCGCGCTGACGACCAAGGAACTCGCCGTCACCATGTAGGTGATTCCGTTGTTCTCGGCGACGAATGCGCCGTCCTCGGACCGCGACGCGGGGACGATCAACTTGGCGCCATCGCGCAGCCGCACGCCGCGGTAGGTGTACTCACCGTCGGGCGTCTTGCAGATCGCCACGCGCGATGTCGCTGTGCTGCCGAATGCGACTGCCACATCGGGGGTAGCGCAGCGCGCCGTGGAATCGACGTAGCCCTGGTCGTCAAAGGCGGGGGCGGCAACCGCCGAAGGCGCCCCGATGCCGAACAGCACCGAACACGCCGCCGCGGCGACGATCAGGCGGGTGGCGGAAGGCCCGTCAGATGACATCACCTTCCACCAGACCACGGCTGCCCCCGGTTTGCGGGCGTCGTCGCCGAGTCACAACAAAATCGTTAGGTCCCTGAAACCAGCGTCGTCAGACGTCCTTGGTTTGCCGGCCGGATCAGGCGACCACCGCCCGTTCCAGATCCGTCAGCGACGTCTCCAGATGGCCGAGCAATCGCTGCAAGTGCGGGACGCTACGGCGGCAGCCGACCAGACCGAAGTCGAGGTTGTCGGCGTTGTTGGTCACCGTGATGTTGACCGCCTGGCCGTCGAGCGCGATGGACAGCGGGTAGTTACCGGCCAATCGGGCACCACGCCAATAGCGCGGTTCGGCGCGACCCGCTGACACGTTGGAGATGACGATGTTGAACGGCGGCGGGCCGGCGGAGAGGTAGCCGGGGATGAGGCCGAACACCAGCCCACCGATATTGAATGCGGACAATGCCAGTTGCTGCACCTGCGGCAGCTGGTTGAACACGTTCTTGGTGTCGCGAATCGACGCGCTGATGATCTCGAGCCGCGTGGCGGCGTCCTCCACGTCGGTCGCCAAATTGCACAGGAAGGTGCCCACCATGTTGCCGCCGCTGTCGTCGTCGTCCTTGCGCAGATTCACCGGCACCATGGCGATCAGGGGATCGTCGGGCAGCCCGTGCTGCTCGAGAAGGTAGGCGCGCAGCGCGCCGGCCGACATGGCGAGCACGACGTCATTGACCGTCAGCCCGGCCGCTGACCTGACGGCTTTGATGCGGTCCAGGGACCACGATTGGGCAGCCACCCGGCGTGCGCCGCCGATGCGCACGTTGAACATCGTGCGGGGAGCACGGAACGGCAACGTCAGCTGCTGTTCGAGCAGCG
>DATFCF010000632.1:0-3910 GCA_035253445.1 Mycobacterium sp. | reverse complement strand
CGGAGAGTAACGCCACCACTCGAACTGTCTTTTTCTTGGCGCGGGCCTTTTCAGCGGCATCCGCGTCTGCGCTGGCCACAAGGAAGTCCCGCGCGCTGTCGTTGAGATCCACCCGGGTGGTCAGCCGGTGGCGTTGACGCCACGTCGGTACAGTCAGGCGTCGCGGATGGGTGGCGGAAGCCGACCCGCCGTCGCGGACCGGTACGAATTCCGCTCCGGCGTCGACCATCGCCTTCGCGAGTTGCCCGCCCTGCAGCAGCATGGCTGGGTTGCGGCCGTTGGCGTCCCAGTCACTGGCCGCCGTCTCCAACGCCCGACGACCCCGCAACGCAATGACTTTCGCGTCGATCTGCTTTTTCAGTGGCGACCAATTCTCCAGAAATGCGTCGTGCGCCACGGTTATCTGCGTCGTGTCGCCGTCACGCTCGGTGGACAGCAGCCGGTTCTTCAAGAACGGCGTCAGGTACCCCTCATTGTCCGCGTCCAGAACCAGCCGCCGCTTACTCGGCCGACCTTCTTCGTCGACGGCAACAAGGTCGATCAACTTTGCAATCACCTGATCGGCGGTCCTGTCGGAGCCGTCTAGCGCGGCCTCCAAAGCGGCGTCCGCCTGGCGTTGAAGTGCGCCCTGCACACCGCCCATTTCGTCGTATCGGTCGTGGGTCAGGCAACCGCCGCGACCCAGCCCCCGCGCCAGCTGTTCGAGAGAGAACGCCAGCAGCGGAAGTGCGTCACCTTTACCGGTGTCGGCGATCAGACGCGAAACGAGGCCGTCCTCCAGACTCAGGCCCGCAACTCTGGCGGGCTCTTCGATCACCGTGCGCAGGGCATCGGAATCCAACGCGCGCACCTGGTGCATGCGCATCGGGAGGTTCTTCAGGTCCGGATCCTTGGAGATCGGATCGAGCCACTCGGGACGCAAGGTGGCCAACACTTGGACCGGCCCACCAAGGGTAGGCGCAAGGGCAGCAACGAATTTCGACCGCTCGTCGTGGTCTGTTTGCGTCAGCAGTTCCTCGAACTGATCGATGACGACGAGGAGCTTGCACTGGCTGGTGACGCCGGCAGCGAGAAGCAGATCGGTGGCGACCGACCGTAAGCCCTTGCTGTCAAGGTCCGTGCGCAGCGACTTCGTGTCGAACGAAATGCGCTGTGCGACTGTTAATTCCGCGATGGCCCTGGCCAGGTTACCGAGCGGATCGATACCGGGAACAATCGGTGGGAGTGTCAGCCAGTATTCCTCTCCGGCGATGCGCGGGAGAACGCCCGCCCGGACCAGCGATGACTTACCGCATCCGGAGGGCCCGACCACCGTCAGGATCGCCGACTGTGCCCGTTCCGACGAACGAAGCCGTTTGGTGATGGAGCTGACCTCGTGACTGCGGCCGAAGAACACCCGATGCTCACCGAGTTCGAACGATCGCAAGCCGGGATACGGCGATTTGCCATCCGGCCAACCCCACCCGCCGCCGCCGTCGATCACCGTCAAGCGTGACCGCAGGCGCTCACGTGCTGCTGCCTCGTCCTTGGTGGCGTCGACGTCCTGAATCGCATCCAGCAGTTTGTGCCGTGCACCGACGCCCACTGGGAGCATTTCGATGCCCAGCGCGCGTCCGGCCCCGATCTCTGCGGCGCACCACACCGATTTGACGTACGCCTCCGTGACGACGCAGACGACGGCATCGGCCCGCCGGAGTCGTTCGTAGAGACGTCGCTCCCACTCGTCGCCGATGATGATTCCGTCGCGCTCGTCGCGGTCGAGAAAAACGTCGTGTCCGTCCTCCTCGAGCCAGAGGTGTACCTTCTCCGCCCAGTCGTTGTCCGCGCTGGAGTGACTGATGAAGACGTTCGCCACGGGAGCCTCCGGTGTTGCCGACGGCCGTTGCGCCGGCTGCAGCCGAATGCTCTCGCCCGAGGAAGCGGCGCAATAGAGTAGTTCGCTACTCGATAATTTCCGTAGCTCGGCTACCGACGGCCCTGCGCCTACGCTGCGCGTGCCTTCTCAGAAGCTGACCATCGACGAAGTTCAGAAGTGATACCACATGCGATATCACCCTCTGGCGACGTAGCTGCCTCACGTACTGGCGCCGGAAGAAACGTGACCCGTTACCTCTCATCAGGATTGGCGAAGTGCCGTTCCGCGGCTCGGCTGCAAACCCAAAAGCGATGAGTCCCGCTGCCGTGCCCAGTCTGTCTCAGTACACCCGACCAAACGCACTCGAGGAGAGCACCATGACCGCTACCTACACTTTCGACGTCTTTTCCAGCCTCGACGGCTTCGGCGCCGCCGGCGGCAACTGGACCGGCTACTGGGGCAAACAAGGCCCCGAGCTGCTCGAGCGGCGCCTCGCGTTGTACGGCGGGGAGCAGCGGATGGTCTTCGGGGCCAACACGTATCGGGCGTTCGTGGAGATTCTGGCCTCGGGCGCCGAGGAGGTGCGTGACCCATGGGTCACCCGGATGAGGAACCTGCCGGCCACGGTGGTGTCGACCACACTGCAAGGACCACTCGACTGGCCGGACGCGACCGTCGTGAGTGGTGACGCCGTCGACGTCGTCGCCCGGCTCAAGCAGGAGTCCGAGGTGCCGTTGCGCTCGCACGGCAGCTTGTCGTTGAACCGAGCGCTGATGGCCGCCGGCCTGGTTGACCGCGTCCAGGTGACGCTCTTCCCCGTGATCACCGGTCAGACCGGAATGGACCCCATCTTCGGGGGTGCGGCCGATTTCGACCTCGAGCTGATCGAGAGCCGACTGCTCGACGGCCACACCCAAGAACTCATCTACCGGCCCACCCTGCACGTCTGATTCCGTCCGTGAGCAGATCGATCACATCGGGGCTGGCGGTGATTTGCTGTATCTGTTCGAGCACAACACAACTGAGGTCCGACGCCTCGGATGACTTCCGGCCCGTGCTTGGCCTGTTTCTACTGCTTACGCCAATCACCGCGGGCCTCGAATGTGCCTTGAAGAGGCTCGATAGCATCGACCCATCCAGGTAGCGCTGGGTGGGATTCCGCAGGACGCGTGCTGGCCGATACGTCACCTTTCACTTCAGCAACATGCGACACGTTTGCGAAATCCGCGTGAAATCGCAAATATCCACTACCCTCAGCTGAACAGCACTAGCCCGGAATCGAGGGGACTGTGGCGTGAATCCTCTGCGCGACATCCACGGCACCTTGGTCACCTCATCTCCTTCAATATCTACTTCAAGCGACACGGCCGTGACAGATCCACCTCATCTGGTGCCGCCAGCACACGTCGACGCCCGCTCACCGGGCTCCGGCCGCAGGTACAAGGGTCTACTCACCGAGCTTGGGATCCGACCGGAAGCAGGCATTGACGCCGCGTCGACCGGCGTCGGCCTGATGCCGGTGTTTCAACCGGTGGTGTCGTTGCCCGACGAACGAGTGGTTGGTTTCGAGGCGCTGGCCAGTTGGCCGATGTTCGCCACGGTGAGGCCAGAAAACGTGTTCTCGTTTGCGAACAAATCGAGGCGGGCCGACGTCCTGGAGCAGCAGTGCATCGATTCGGCGGTGCATGCCGCGCTCGACGACACCAAGATGCCGCGCGGCAGCCTGCTGCTGATCAATACCGAGCCTGCCGTCCCACACGTCCCCCGCGCCAGTCATCCAGCGTTGAACGCCGCGTGTGAACGCTTTCAGGTGGTGTTCGAACTTACCGAGCGCCATCTGCTCGCGCATCCGCTCGCGCTGCTGGAGAAGGTCGCGGCGATCCGCGCCGACGGCATCGCAATCGCCGTCGATGATGTTGGCGCGCATCCTGATTCGCTGGCGGTGCTCGATATCCTCGCCCCCGACATCGTCAAGCTCGATATGTCGATGATCCAGTTCAGCCCACACAGCGACAGAGCCAACAGCCTGATCGGCGTACTTGCCCACCACGAACG
>DATFCF010000631.1:0-3620 GCA_035253445.1 Mycobacterium sp. | reverse complement strand
CCGCTCGGGCTCGCCGACAGTGTCGTCACCAAGCTCAACGACCAGCACGCTTACCTTCGGCTCGGCGGTGCGGACCACGTCGACGTGGGAGCCTGGCTGGGCTTCGGCATCTCGCACCCGTGCACGGTGTTCGACAAGTGGCAGTTGATCCCGGTGCTCGACGACGCCGACCGGGTCGTCGACTTGATCCGGACGTTCTTCTAGCGGTTTGTGTGCGTTGAGGAGTGCTCACGGCAACAGAACGCACACAAACCGCTTTGTCGGGCTATTTGATGCCGACGACCATGGACTCGCCGCCCGTCAACGGCTCGACGTAACTGTCGCTGAAGCCGATCTCGGACATCCAGCGGCGGCAGTCGGCGCCCGTGTAGTCGAAACCGCCAGGCGTCTCGATAAGCATGTTGAGGCTCATGGTCAGGCCGTAGACGTTCTCACGTCGTTCATCGTCGATGATCGCGTCGTAGGCAATCAGTGCGCCGCCATCCGGGAGTGCCTCGTACGCCTTCTTGATCAACATCTTCTTTTCGGTCAGATCCCAATCGTGAAGGATGTGGCCCATGATCAAGACGTCCGCGTTGGGAAACGGTTCGGCGAAGAAGTCGTGGGCCTGAAATCGCAGCCTGTCCGATAAGCCATGGGCGGCAATGTATTCGGTAACCACAGGTTCTAGCGGAGGCAGGTCGGTGCCGCCGCCTGTGAGGTGCGGAAACTTGCGAGCTACCTGCACCGGCACATTGCCCTGTGCCGTCCCGATATCCATGAATGTCTTGTACTTATGCCACGGGAAGTTCGCCGCGATCGCCAGTGCCGATCCCATGCTGATGGCGGTCATCGCTTGAGCGAACTTGCGCAATTCCGCGGGATCCGAATAGAGCACGCCGAAGAAGTCTTCGTCTGACCCCGCCTCGTTCTGCGGCTCCCCGGTGCGCAGGCCTTCGGTCAAGTTTCCCCAGAACGCGTACAGGCGGTTGTTGGCCATCTCGAGCAGGCCGCCGGTGTACGACGGCTTCGCCTTGTCGAGAAACGCGTCAGCCTCGGCGCCGTTGGAGTACACGTCACCGTCGCGCTCGAGCATGCGAAGCGCGACGAGGGTATCGAAGAAGTCCCGGGCGGCCCGCTCATGAATCCCGATCCGCTGCCGCAGTTCATCCGCTGTGAGCGGCCCCTTGGCCAGCTCTGTGAAGACCCCCAGTTCGACCGCGCTCAACAGCGTCTTCGACGGCCAGAATGCCAGACCCAGTTCAACTATCCGCCCAGGATCCAGCGGCTCGACAGCAGCCACAGCTACTTCCCTCCCCTTAGCTTCCTGCCGCTAGTGTGGGCCAATGACTCGTTGCGCGTTCGGTTCCGGCGAGAACGCTGTTGGCTCACATTGCGATCGCAAACACCTTAACGGGCCTGCTTGAGCCTGCCCCGCTGGCCGTCGCGGTTGCGTTCGAACACCAGCCTCAGGCCGTCGAGGGTGAGGTGCTCGTCGTAGTGCTCGACCGTGCGCATATCGGGCAGCAGCAGCGGGGCGGTGTGCCCGGTGGCCACTACTGCGACGTCGTTGCCTGCGAATCCGTCGACGTCCTCACGGATGCGCCGCACCAAACCGTCCACCAGCCCGGCGAATCCGAATATCGCGCCGGCCTGCATGCACTCGACGGTGTTCTTGCCGACCACCGATCGCGGCCTGGCCAGTTCGACACGGCGCAATGCCGCCGACCGTGCCGCGGCCGCATCCGATGACACCTCCACGCCGGGAGCGATTGCGCCACCGAGGAATTCGCCCTTGGCCGATACCACGTCGACACAGATCGACGAACCGAAGTCGACGACGATGGCCGCGGTGCCGTACTTCTGGTAAGCCGCAAGGCAGTTGACGATGCGGTCGGCGCCGACCTCCTTGGGGTTGTCGACGAGCAGAGGGATGCCGGTGCGCACTCCTGGCTCGATGAGCACATGCGGCACCGACGGCCAGTACTGGCCGAGCATCTCCCGCAGTTCGTGAAGCACCGACGGGACGGTGGCCAACCCCGTCGCACCGGTCAGGCGTTCGGAGTCGTCACCGATCAGGCCGTCGATGGTCAGCGCCAGCTCGTCGGCCGTCACCTCGGATTCCGTGCGAATCCGCCAGTGCTGCACCACTTTCGCATGCTCGCCCGACCCCGAGATCAATCCGACGACGGTGTGGGTGTTGCGGACGTCGATCGCGAGAAGCACGGCTTACCTCGCTACTTCTCGGGTCACTTCGTTCTCCCCCGCAAGCGGGAGGTGCCCCCAGCTCACCGCGGCGACATCAGCTCGGCCGCATCGGCCGGCACGTAGGCGGGATCATGGGCGTGCTCGCCAACGTCGATCTGCTTGTTGTCGGCGTCAACGAACACCACTCGCGGCTGATAGGTGCGAGCCTCGGCGTCCTCCATCGTGCCGTAGGCGATCAGGATCACCAGGTCGCCGGGGTGCACAAGATGCGCCGCCGCCCCGTTGATGCCGATCACACCGCTGCCGCGCTCGCCCGTGATGGCGTAAGTGACCAACCGGGCGCCGTTGTCGATGTCGACGATGGTGACCTGCTCGCCCTCGAGCAGATCAGCGGCGTCCATCAGGTCTGCGTCGATGGTCACCGAGCCGACGTAGTGCAGGTCTGCCTGCGTGACAGTGGCACGGTGAATCTTCGATTTCAGCATCGTTCGTAACATCAATTCCTCCAAGGCAATTCGTGACTCACAGCGGACGCGACCCCGGGATGCCCGTCGATGCCGGCCGCCGCTCCGATGTCAATGGCGATGTTGTCCAACAGCCTGGTTGTGCCCAGCCGCGCGGCGATCAGCATGCGACCTGCACCCTCTGGCGGCGGCGGACCGAGCATCGGGTCCCGCACCTGCAGGTAGTCGACCTCGATGACGGGCACCTCGTCGAGCACCGCGCGCGCGGCGTCGAGCGCGGCCGACGTACCACCCGAGGCCGCGTACATCCCGGCGAGCAGCGCGGCCGACAGCGCGCCGGCCTGCTCGCGTTCCACGTCGGTCAGATAGCGATTGCGCGACGACATCGCAAGTCCGTCGGCCTCGCGCACGATCGGCACGCCGACGATCTGCACGTCGACGTTGAGGTCGGTCACCATCTGGCGGATCAGCACCAGCTGCTGGTAGTCCTTCTCACCGAAGAACGCCCGATCCGGCCGCACGATCTGCAACAGCTTCAGCACTACGGTGAGTACGCCAGCGAAATGTGTTGGCCGCGAAGCACCTTCGAGTTCCTCACCAAGCGGACCCGGATGCACCGCGGTGCGGGTGCCGTCGGGGTACATGTCAGTGGCGGTAGGGGTGAACGCGATCTCGACCCCCTCGGCCCGCAACGCTGCAAGATCGTCGTCGAGCGTACGCGGATAGGCATCCAGGTCCTCGCCGGCGCCGAACTGCAACGGGTTGACGAAGATCGACACCACCACGACGGCGCCCTGCACCCGCTTGGCGGCGCGAATCAGCGTCAGGTGGCCTTCGTGCAGGGCGCCCATCGTCGGCACCAGCATCACCCTGCGGCCGGTGGCCCGCAGCACCCTGGTGACATCGGAGACTTCGCGCGGACTGGGGTAGACGTTGAGCTCACCGGCGGTGAACTTTGGCTTGCGAGTG
>DATFCF010000630.1:0-3974 GCA_035253445.1 Mycobacterium sp. | reverse complement strand
GCCATCACCGGCAAGTTCGTGAAGGGCTCCACGGCCGCACGTCACCCCAACACCACGGTCACCGAACGCGGTTGAGCATCAACCGGATTCGGCGGTGTCCCCTCGGCGGTGCGCAAGCCGTTCCCAGTGAGCTGATCCCGGTCCGCGAACTGCATCAGCGCCTGATCGATCAGGTGGCCACCAGTGGCGGCAACGTCGTCCTGGCTGACACCGCCGGGCAAGCCTGCCGCCGTCGTCATGTCCCTTCAGCGCTATGAGCAGCTGCTCGACGAGCTGAACACGCTGCGCCGCAGAACCGCCGACAACGCCTGATAGCGGGGGAGGGGCATCACGTGCTGACCGACGACGACGTGCAAGCTCTCGACCGACGCGCGCGCGAGGTGGGAGGAGTCATCGGCTGGGATCTGCAGGACGCCGTTACTCGGATGGCGGCGGAGTTGTTCGATCGCCTCGACGAGGGGTCGGGGTCGGCGGATTTCGTGACCGACTTCGCCGCCATCCTGCCCGCCGCGGTGATCGCCGATCTGCTGAGTTGCTGCGTTACGACTCACCGGCTCAGGGACTTTCACGCACACTCACCCGCGACGCCGTTCTACACGAAACGACCATGAAACAGGGTGACAGGGTGCTACTGCTGTTCGGGTCGGCGAACCGGGACGAGCGCGCCTTCCCCGACCCGGACGTGTTCGACATCGATCGCACTTGTGAGCACCAGGTGGCCTTCGGACGCGGGATCCACTTCTGTCTAGGCGCGGCGTTGGCGCGGATGGAGGCCCGAATCGCCCTGAATGCCTTGTTGGACAAAGTACCCGACTGGGAGGTCGATCTCGAGTCCGCCGTGCGACTGCGGTCCGGGCCGATCCGCGGCTACACGTCGCTGCCCATCACCTGGGCTGCTCCGGTCTAGGCCCCGTGGCCCACTGGCTTTTTGTCCGGTCAGACAGCACCCACCACGTCTGACAGGGCAGCGGCTTGGCGGTGCACGGCGAGGAAGTCGTCGACGAGGGTTGTGCAGTCGTCGCGAGTGATCGTGCGGAGTCCGGTCATTCGTGCGAACACGAGAGGTCCGACGAGTTGGCAGATCGCGAGTTCGCAGTCGATGCTGCCGAGTTCGGCGCGAGCTTTCGCGTTGGTGAGGATGGCGTCGAAGGGTTGTCGGTACTGGTCGACAACTCGGGCCCGCAGAGCCCCGGATGTATGGGGATCGTCAGTGTCGTCTTTGGTGCCGGTCGGCCCGAGTGAGAGCCATGCCAGGGTGGTGATGTGCAGCGGGGCGTCGTTGAGCAGGGCGGCCTGGCGGCTGAGCAGCTCGATCAGCTGATCGCGCAGGCAACCACTGGTGGGCGCTGGTGTGATTACCTGCGGCAGGAGCCGCTCGAACGTGGCGGCCAGCAGATGCGACGAACTCTGAAAGTGCCGATAGAGGGTGGTGCGGGCAACCTTGGATGCTTTGGTGACAGCATCGACGGTGACGGCTTCGACTCCTCCTGTGCTCAGAAGTGTCGCCGCGGCATCCAGTAACCGGTTGCGTGACCGTATCCGCCGCGGGTCGATGTCGTCATCGTCGAGTAGGGATGGCTGACGGCTGTCGCTCAACGGGGTCACCTCGGCGGTCGATTTCAGGCGATGTCGCGCACGACATCCTACCAGTTGTGATACTAAGAGTATCGCAGCGAAACTAGATGTAGCGGGAGCGTTCTTGTGCCAGACAGTGCAGTATCGCCGGAACGGCTTCCTTCTCACACCCCGACGTGCATGGGGTGCGGCCCGGCCAACCCGCACGGCCTGCGCCTGGAGGTCTACCGGCGTGCGGATTCGGTGTATGCCGATGTGACCTTCGATGAGCGTCACATCGGAGCGCCGGGCTTGGCGCATGGCGGGGCGGTCGCCGCCGCCTGTGATGACGTGCTGGGCTTCACGCTGTGGATCGCCGGCACGCCTGCGGTGACGCGCAGTCTGACGGTGGAGTATCTGCAACCAGTGCCGCTGCACCGGCCCCACCGGATCACCGCGCACATCAGCGCCCGCGAGGGCCGGGCGCTGCACGTCGCGGCGACCGGCACCTGCGAAGGGGCCACCCGGTTCACCGCGACGGCCGTATTCATCGTGGTTGATACCGCACACTTCGCCGCCCACGGCGATATCAGCGGTTTCGGGGAGATCCTCGAGCAGTTCTCGCGCCGCGGCGGCGATCACACACCATGACCGTCACCAGCGCCCGAGCGAGCGACGCGCCTACCGGGCTCGACGAGGAGCATTCGGTTGCCGATCAGGTTCACACAGCCGGGGTGCCACGTTCGCGCGTCTCGGCCCGTCGTCGCGAGGCCATCATGGATGCCGCCCTGGCTATAGCTGCCACCGGCGGGTACGACGCGGTGCACATGCGGACGGTCGCCGAGCACGTCGGCATGGCCGTGGGCACGCTGTACCGCTATTTCCCGGCCAAAACACATCTGCTGGTCGCGGCGCTGAGTCGAGAATTTCAGCGTCTCGACGTCGCCGGCAACTGGACAACCGGTGCCGGCACACCGCGGCAGCGATTGGAGCGACTGACCAGCCACCTCCACGACCGGTGGCAGCGCGAGCCGCTGCTGACCGACGCCATGACCCGGGCTTTCGCCGCGGCCGACACCCGCGCCGCCGCGGAACTTGATTCTGCCGCCGCAACGATCCACACGCTGCTGGCCCGCACCCTCAGCGCGGGCGAGCCGACACCGACACATCTGGTTGTCGCCGGCCTCATCTCCGACATCTGGCTGGCCAACCTGCTCGCCTTCATCAGCGGGCGGGTGTCCGCCGAGGAGACCCGTGACCGCATCGACCGGGCCGTTCATCGGCTACTCGACAGCGCCGCCGCGCACTCCGAGGAACCGTAACGATACTCCTAGTATCGCAGCGATACCTGCCGTACCCTTAGGGGTGCGACTCGATGATGCGTCGAAGGAGAACGCCATGTACACCCAGTGGATCGAAGATTGTGTCGTGCAACGGGTTTCGGTGCGCGACGGCTTGGTACTCGACCTGGACGACTACAACGAAGTCGTCATCTCGCGCCCCCTGCTGCTCACTCTGCCCGCAGCAGATCGCTTTCCCGCCGAGGCAGTCCTCATCAATCCCTTGCAGATCTCGGTCTACGAGCGCCCGCTGCTGAACCTGGCCGGCGCAGTGTGCACCCAGGCCTGGTCCGGTGACGACGGAGGGTTGCACCTGGGCTTCTCCCGTGGTCACCGCATCGACGTTGATCCCGACGAGCAGTTCACCGCGTGGGAGCTGTACGGCAAGCGGCACGGGTACATGGCCTGTCTACCGCACGGGCGTGTCCGCGTGGTCCGACACGACATCCCCGAAAGCGACGACGCCAACATCGTGAACCGATAAGCCCCCACCGCGCGCAGGCCCCATCGACTATCCGATGTTCGCTACATAATGTAGCGTAGCGATACCAATAGTATCGTTGATCGTTTAGGGGGTTTGGTGACCGACCGCACGGCAGGCTCCTCGGTAACACCGGCCCGCGCTGCCCGGCGCGAGACTCCCGCCGATCCCGCACGCAGCCGCGAATACAGCGCCCGGCTCGCAGCGTTGGGACGATTCACTGTGCGGCACAAAGCCTTGACCATCGGTGTGTGGATCGGCGCCGCGATCGTCTTGGCGCTGCTGTTCCCGCAGCTGGAAACGGTGGTGCGCCAGCAGTCGGTGGATTTGATTCCGCGCGACGCCCCGTCGCTGCAAACGGTGGAGCGGCTGAGTACCGCCTTCAACGAGCAGGGGTCGAAAACCATGCTGTTCGTGGCCATGGAAGACCCAGCCGGGCTGACCCCGGCAAGCCAACAGCGCTACGACCGCCTTCTGGAACGACTGCGCGCTGACAGCGAGCACGTCCTGTTGGTGCAGGATCTGCTGGCCGATCCGGTCACCAGAACCCAAGCCCTCAGCGCCGACGGCCAATCCTGGTACCTGCCGGTGGGAGTGAG
>DATFCF010000629.1:0-2479 GCA_035253445.1 Mycobacterium sp. | reverse complement strand
AGCCGCTGGCCAATGATCAGGTCAGCGGCATCATGGGTGCCGGCGGATCCGACATCTCACCGCAGCTGAGCTGGTCGGGTTTCCCCGAGGAGACCCGCAGCTTCGCCGTCACCATGTACGACCCCGACGCCCCGACTGCCTCCGGCTTCTGGCACTGGGCGGTCGCCAACCTGCCCGCGACCGTCACCGATCTGCCCGCCGGCGTCGGCGACGGCAGCAGCAGCGGATTCCCAGGCGACGCAATCACTTTGGCCAACGACGCCGGCCTCAAGCGCTACGTCGGTGCGGCCCCGCCGCCGGGACACGGAGTGCACCGGTACTTCATCGCCGTGCACGCCGTCAAGGTCGAGAAGCTGGAGATCGACGGGGACGCCAGCCCGGCGTATCTGGGATTCAACCTGTTCATGAATGCGATCGCCCGCGCCGTCATCCACGGCACCTACGAACAGTCCTAACCCCTCACCGCGAGCGACCGTGTTTGTACGTAGACACGCCGTCGAACGGTGGCATTTTGCGGTCGTCCCCTACTCACGTGTGGGCCCACGCGGCTAGGGAAGGTGCGCTAACGCAACGCCGAGCCGACCGCGTCGGCAAGCGAGGTGAAGCCGCCCTCGTGCAGGCGGCGCGCGATGCCGTCGTGAATGTGCTTGGCCCACAGGCCGCCGCCGTATACGAAGCCGGTATAGCCCTGCAGCAGCGAGGCGCCCGACGTGATGCGGTCCCACGCGTCGTCGGCCGTCTCGATACCGCCGACGCTGATCAGCACCAACCGGTCGCCGACGCGCCGGTACAGCCTGCGCAGCATCTCGGCGGATCGCTGCGCGACCGGCGGGCCGGAAATCCCGCCGGGCCCGAGCTCGTCGACGCCGGGCGTCGCCAGTCCATCGCGGGAGACGGTGGTGTTGGTGGCGACGATACCGGCAAGGCCCAACTCGACTGCCAGATCGGCGATCTCGTCGACGTCGGCATCGGACAGGTCGGGGGCGATCTTCACCAGCACCGGCGTCGTCGTCTCGGCTTTCACCGCGGCCAGGATCGGCCGCAACGACGAAACGGCTTGCAGGTCACGCAGCCCCGGGGTGTTCGGCGAGCTGACGTTGACCACCAGAAACGCCGCCAACGGCCCGACCAGCCGCGCGCTCTGTACGTAGTCGGAGACGGCCGACTCGGATGCCACCGCCTTCGTCTTGCCGATGTTCACCCCGATCGGCACCGTTGGCAATCCGTGGGCCAGCCGCAGCGCCAGCTCGCCTGCGCCGTGGTTGTTGAACCCCATCCGGTTCAGAAGTGCACGGTCGTCGGGCAGCCGAAACATCCGCGGCGGCGGATTGCCGGGCTGGGCCTGCGCTGTGACGGTGCCGACCTCGGCGTAGCCGAAACCCAGCGCACCCCATGTGTTTAGCCCGCTGCCGTCCTTGTCGAAGCCTGCGGCCAGCCCCAGCGGCCCGGGGAATCGCACCCCGAACACGGTGCTGGCCAGCACCGGATCGCGCGGTGCCAGCCACCGAGTCAACGCCCGGCGCGTCAGTCCCGGCGCGGTAAGGCCGCGCAAGACGGCGAACACCCAAGTGTGGATGCGTTCGGGGGCAACCAGGAACAGTGCCCGCCGCAGCGCGCGATACATCGTCACAGCCCCGGTTGATCCGGAACGCGCAGCCTGTCAACGGCGGTTTTCTTGCGGCGCAGTAGCACTCGCCTGCTGCCGTCGGTGTACAACCGGACCCGGGTGAGCTCCCAGCCGCGATATTCGGCCTCGATCGACAATCGGGTGGATGCGCTGATGCGTGTCAGGTCCGGCGGCAGCCGCAGCGGTATCCACTCGTACTCGTCGGATAGATCTTTGTCCCAGCCCTCCGGCATCCGCCCACGGTGCATCGCCGTCATCTGATCACCGCAGCGTCGGGGATCACCTGCACACCCGCTCCCGAGCCCGACACCACATACAGGGTGCCAGACGCTTCGTCGAAGGCCAGGGAGTTCGGCTGCTGCACGGTTCGATAACGCACCTTCTCGACGGGGATACCGGTGGCCAGATCGTAACCAACCACAGTGTTCGTCGCCGTCTGCGACACCCAGGTCAGTTTCGACGACCCGACCAGCCCGTATGGGGCGCCGCGCACCGGGTATCGCTGACGCAGGATCAGCGGGTCGACGCCGAATACCAGCAGACTGTCGCCGCGGGTGTCGGTGACCAGCACCCGGCCCGCCGGATCGACCGTCATCGTGGTCGCTCCCTCGCCCGCCCGCAACGAGTGCTTGGAGTCGGATCCGCCGGCGTCGACGGTGGTCACCGACGTCTGACCGCGGTCAAGCACGACGGTCGTATTCCCCTGTGTGACAAGGGCATCCACCCGCGCAAAAATCTTGAGGGATGCGTCGACGGTGTCCTCGGTGCGCAATGTGGACACCGCGCCGTCGGCGCTGCCGAGCACCAGCTTGCCGTCGGCGCGCCGGGCGATCGCGGTGAAGTCGGTGCGCT
>DATFCF010000628.1:0-12495 GCA_035253445.1 Mycobacterium sp. | reverse complement strand
TCTACGAGGAGATCAACACCGAGGTCCTCGACCAGGTGGCGGCGATCTATGCCACCGAGGGCGACTTCGACGCCCATGTCACCGCGGCGACCGTTGCCCTGATGAATGTCGCCCAGCGGCCTCTTGTCGGGCGCTTCTACTCAATCGACGACCCTGCGCTTGACGAGGCACTCACTCCCGTGCGGGGGCACGCGTCCGATGTCATCGCCGATCTGATTGCCAAGGACCTCTCCGCCGCCAAGAAAGCCGGCCGTCTGAAGACCGAGGCGTCGCCCTCCGCCGTGGCCGAACTTCTTGTCGGCGTCATGCGTGCTGCACTGAACGAAGTTGCGCGAGGAAACACTGATGGCGCGGATGTTCTTGAGGCAGTGAAGGCCCTCGTCACTGACCTCTGATGTCGGGGGGTGAAAGCCGGGTCGTCGTTGAAAATGTACTCATCGTAAAATTTGTGACCAAAAGGACCGGTTTCCTTCCGGAAAGTCCACGTTTGTCCTATGGTCGACCATCAACAGACCTCCTCGACCCTAGGAGCACCTCAGTGATCGACTTGAAGTTCCGTGACCGAAGTGTCCTGGTCGCCGGGGGCACGTCGGGAATCGGGTTGGCGGTTGCCGACCTCTTTGCAGGTGAGGGCGCGCGGGTCGGAATCGTCGGCCGCTCGGCGGAGCGGATGGAAACCGCTCTGAAGAACCTTCGGTCGGCCCATCCAGAGGCCACGATCGTCGGGATCACCGGAGATGTGGCCGATGAGGACTCTATGGGCACTGCGGTGACCATGATCGCCTCCGAACTCGGGGGGATCGACCATGTGGTGGCCAGCGCCGGCATCGCCGGCCCAATCGGCGAGGCGGTCGAGGACGTACGGGCGTCCGACTTCATCGAGATTCAGCGAATCAATGTGCTGGGCACCTTCCTGGCCGCCAAGCTTGCACTTCCGTATCTGAAAGTGGGCACTGATCCGACGTGCACGCTTATCGGCAGCGACTCCGGCTTTGTCGCCGCGCCCGGCATGCTCGCCTACAACGCGTCAAAGGGTGCGCTGGTGCAGATGACCCGCGCGCTGTCGGTCGAACTTCACGAACCGCATGGCATTCGAGTCAACAGCGTGTGTCCGTCGATCGTAGACACGCCGATGGCGCGTAATGGCATGGAGATGGAGTCGTTTGCCGGCGTCGACTACCCGGTGAGTACACCCGAGAACATCGCCTGGCTTGTCCTTTTCCTGGCGTCGCCGAATTCGCTTGCAGTAAATGGTGTCTCACTCCTTGCGGACTACGGCTACCACGCCCGCTCGTCGTTTCCGGCATGAGTCGAACGCCGGTGCGGTAATCGCTTCCCTGACTTGCCGAACTGAACCGCACCATCCTTGCGACCGAGCATGATTGGAGTTCTCAATGACGACAACCGCGGAGCAGCCCAACATCGTCTACACCGACGGTGAAGTCATCGTCGATTCGCGTGGCCCAGCCGCGGAGGCCATCTGGATTCGCGACGGCCGGATCGCCGCCGTGGGGACCACCGACGAGGTGATCGCCGCCGCGGGGCCCGATGCCAACCGCCAGAGCCTCGATGGGGCGGTGGTGACCCCCGGTCTGATCGACACTCATCCGCACCTGTTGCACTTCTCCGGCTTCCTGGCCGGTCTCGTGAACCTCGCTGAAGTCCGCAATCACGACGAAATCGTCTCAGCGCTGCGGGAGAAGGCAGTCCAGACCCCGAAGGGTAACTGGGTGCGTGCCACACCGGTGGGTGAGCCGCATTACTTCAAGCGCCGTGGCTATCGTGATCTTGCTGAGGGTGATTTACCCGACCGTCACGTCTTGGACCGCGCCACCTCCGATCATCCGGTGATCATCGAGGCGTGGGCACCGGTCTTGCCCGGCGTCATCGCGCTGAACTCGGAGGCGCTGAAGGTGCTCGGCATCGATTCCTCGACCCCGGACCGGGTTTCAGACGTGTGGATCGAGAAGGACGCCGACGGCATCCCCACCGGGCTCCTGCGCGGCAACGTGACCAACTACTACAACCGCGACCCGTTCTTCTCCGACCTGCACGCAAAGATGCCCCCGATCGTGGACTTCGAGCTGGCTCCCGCTGCGGTGATCGCGGGTATGGCCGACTACAACAGCATGGGCATCACGACCGTGTACGAGGCCCACGCCATGACCTTCGATCTGCTTGGGGCGTATCAGGCGCTCCGTGCCCACGGCCTGCTGACCGTGAGAGTGAAGGCCGCACCCGAGCTGCAGCCCGGTGCGATGATCGAAGATGTTGAGCTTCCTCCCGAGACCATTCGCCGGAACCTTGAACAGGCGCTGGCGATGACCGAGTTGGAGGACGAATGGCTGCGGTTCGACGGGATCACCACGTGTACATACGGTCCGTGCAACGGCGGGCATCTGTACTGGCCCGAAGGATACAAAGACGCGTACGGCCGCACAGTGACCGGACATCGCATGGTTTCGGTGGAAACCACCCGGATGGCGTTCGAGTTCTGCGCTGAGCACGGTTTGCGGCTCAACCTGTGCGCGGTCAGCCCCGCCGAGATCGACGACCATCTGGCCATGACCGACGAGGTGATGGCCAAGTACGGAGTCGATCGCACGGGTTGGGTGGTTCAGCACGGATTCCTCATCCGTGAAGATCAGGCCAAGGCCCTCGCCGAGCGAGGCTTTGACATGACTGTCTCGATGAGCTTCACCTTCGGCAAGGGCGACACAATCGCAGAGCGGTTCCCTGCGGATGCGCTTCCGCTGCTCAACCCCCTGCGGCGCGTCATCGATGGGGGCCTGCAGCCCGCGGGTGGCATGGACTGGGGGCCGAAGAATCCATGGGAACAGATGCAGTTGGCGCTGACCCACAAGCGGTACCCGAGCGGCTTGAACAACGCCGGACCGGCCCAGGTGGTCACCCGGGAAGAGGCATTCGACATGTGGACGGTCAACGGCGCCAAAGTCATCCGGTGGGAGGGGTTGGGTGCGCTTGCGCCCGGCAACCCTGCGGACATCGCCATCATCGACCGAAATCCCATCACCTGCGATCTCGATGACCTGCCGCAGACCCGGGTGCTGCGAACCCACCTCGGCGGGCGCATCGTGCACGACGACAACACCCTGAAGGCCGCCGCGGAGGTGTAACACCACATCGGTCACCGGGGCTAGGAGCACGTCCTGATCAAGGGTGTTAAGGAAATGTATTGTGACACTCAAGAATTCGTGGATTTCGAGGAATGGGAAGACTGCATCAGCCGCACCTTCGTGCCGTTGCACACTCGCTGCTCTGGTGAAAGTCCGCAATTCAGTGGTGGACTGACCTCGGCGGTGCTGGGATCTGTTGTGCTGGCCGACGTATCGATCGCATCGATACGTCAGCCGGCGTTGTGCGTGGTCGAGCGCACTCCCCGCCTGATCCGACAAGACGATCCAGAACTCTACAAACTGGGGCTACAGGTCAGCGGCACCAGCGTGATCGAACAGGACGGGCGTCAGGCACATCTAAGCCCAGGCGACCTGACCATTTACGATACGTCCCGGCCGAACCGGATCTCGTGCAGCAGCGACTTCCGGATGACAGTGGCGATGTTCCCACGCGCACTTGTGCGCCTTCCCGCGCAGCAGATGGCAGAGCTGACTGCCGTCCGCCTCCCGGGCAACGACGGGTTGACGTCGTTGATCGGATCAATTCTGAGCAGATTGAGCGCCGCGTGCAATGCCACCAGTCTGGCCGCTGGGTCTCATCTCGGCGACGCCGTGATCGACCTCATCGCAGCGGTCTTCGCCGAACGGATTCACCAACCGCAGCAGCAAGAGTCCCTGGCCACACACCGAGTGTTGGTGGCACAGGTGAGCCGGTACGTCGATGTCGATTTGCATCGGCCAGGATCTCACGAAAATGCTTGTGGCCAAGCCCATTTCGGCCTTGTGTGCTTCCTGCAGAAGGTGTTTGAGGCGGCGAGAAGGTCGGTCTCCTCGGAGTTCCGAAAGGCGTACTACCCGCGCGGTTTCGTGAGTCAGGACACCGTGGCGGATGGCGTCAAGGCATCGGCATAAACCCCCTGTTAGTTTGAAGGTCATGATGGAAGCGCTCGAAGAGGATTCAGAGGGAACGAAATTCGCACGCGGCATGTTGGCTGCAGACCGCGCGTCGGCGACTCTGGGGATGCAGCTGGTGCGGTGTTCTCCTGGTTCAGCGACTGTGACGATGACGGTCACTGAGGACATGGTGAACGGCCACTCGATAACCCACGGGGGGTTTGTGTTCGCCCTCGCGGATACCGCCTTCGCGTTGGCATGCAACAGCTACGGGAGGGCAACAGTCGCAGCGGGCGCGACCATCGCTTTTCTTGCGCCGACCGGCATCGGCGACGAGCTGGTTGCCGAGGCGGTGGAGCGCGCGCGGCGGGGACGGCGCGGTGTGTACGACGTGACGGTGCGCCGCGGCGACGAGGTGGTGGCGGAGTTTCGTGGAAACAGCCACGAGATCGCTGGGCGCAGCGCGACCTCTTGAGGGCTCGTCGATGCGCATGTGATCAACAGTTGTGCGTGCAGCGACAACTACGGCGAGTTCCCGACAGTGACCATGGACTTATTCCGTCATACGTGACCGGACTCGACGCAACCCCGAGTAGTCGCATATGCAGCCAACTTAAGTCAAGGAGCATCGTGACCGTTTTGCCGGAGTCGAAGACTGCCTCTGCGCTACCCGACGGATCCGCGACATCGTTGTTCGTCGCCGGCAGGTGGCGGGAGGCGACCGACGGCGCGACATTCGTCGATCTCAACCCCGCCACGGAGACGGAACTCGCCGTGGTGGCTTCGGCGACCGTCGAGGATGTCGATGAGGCTGTGCGCGCAGCGCGTGCGCAGCTGGACGGTGAGTGGGGAGCGATGAGCGGAGCGGCGCGCGGTCGCATCCTCAACGCTGTCGCCGACCTCATCGAGCGTGATAGTGACATCCTGGCGAAGCTGGAGTCGTTGGACATCGGTAAGCCGCTGGGTCAGCCCGCGATGCTGGACATCCCCAACGCGGCAGCGACTTTCCGCCATTTCGCGGGATGGGCCGACAAGATCACCGGCTCTGTTATCTCCACGGCAGGGTACTTCGGACGGCCGACCCACTCCTACACCGTGCGCGAACCGGTCGGCGTAATCGGCGCGATTGTGCCGTGGAACACCCCGTTGATGATCGCGGGGTGGAAGCTCGCGCCAGCACTTGCCTGTGGAAACACCGTTGTGGTCAAACCCCCGGAGGAGGCGCCGCTGTCGATCCTGCACCTGGCCAAACTGCTGCAGGAAGCAGGATTGCCTGACGGCGTGGTCAGCGTCGTCCCCGGGCTGGGGGAAGTCGCCGGCGATGCGCTGGTGCGTCACCCAGGCGTCGACAAGATCAGCTTCACCGGCAGCCCGCGAGTGGGCACACTGATCGCACAGCGCGGGGCCGAGACATTCAAACGGGTGACACTCGAACTCGGCGGCAAGTCGCCGCAGATAATCCTCGCGGATGCCGACCTCGACGCAGCGGTCCAGGGAACCGCCATGGGGCTGTTCTTCAACCAGGGGGAGGTGTGCGCCGCCGGCACTCGGGTCTTTGTCCACCGTTCGCTGTACTCGCAGGTGGTGGACGGGCTAGCCGCGGCTGCCAATGCTCAGGTTCTTGGCGACCCCCTTGATCCGGCGACCACCATGGGTGCACTTGTCAGCTCGAAGCAACGCGACACCGTGCTTGGCTACATCGAAAAGGGTCGCCAAGAAGGTGCGCGGCTCGCGGCTGGCGGTGAAAAGCACGGCACAACAGGCTATTTCGTCAAGCCGACGATATTCGCCGACGCCACCAATGACATGACGATCGCTCGGGAGGAGATCTTCGGACCCGTCGGGACGGTCATCCCGTTCGATGAAACCGACGATGCGATCCGGATGGCCAACGACACGAGGTATGGGCTCGCCGCCAGTATCTGGACTCATGATGTCTCCCACGCCCACACTCTGGCCCGCAAGGTTCGAGCCGGCGCTGTCTGGGTGAACGGCTGGGCCGCTATCGATCCCGCCTTGCCGTGGGGAGGCTTCAAGGCCAGTGGCGTTGGGCGGGAGCTGGGGTGGGCCGGCATCGAGGCCAACACCGAGGAAAAGGTCGTCACCATAGTTCTCTGAGTGAGTTCTCTGAGTGGGCGCGATCACGACGGAAGGCGGTAAGCCGCTCCATGAGCGGCTTACCGCGTTGACTCGCGGAGTGCCCGCGACACGGTTCTTGGTTGCCTCATTGAGAATGCGCGCGTGCGGAGCGCCTACCTGATCGGTCAGCTATGACCTCAGTAGGCCCAGATGATGGGGTTGACGTTGGCCGAGCGCAGGGCAGTGACCGAGACGACCGCGATCCGCTACTCACTGGCAGGCAAAGGGACAACGGGCATCATCCTCGGTTCGCACCGTGGTCGGCTAGCACCACTACGACACCGCCGCAGAACTGTTGCTACTCCACGAGATTGGGCAGCTGCAGTCCGAACACCCGCAGCAGGCACTGATATCCAAGGTCCGTGACGGTGCCAAGGTGTCCAAGAAGTACGACACTGCGGCCGCCCGTTTCACCGCGCGATCAACCACTCAACCATGACCGTTGACCGGATAGCGGCGCTGGCGATAGCGCGTGTCGCTGCACGCACTCGTCAAATGAGGCGACACGCTTACGTCGGTTGATTCAGACGGGACCATCTCTGCGCGCGGTGCCGTTGCGCAGTCGAAGTCGTGTCCGCCTAGCGACCGCCGACTGGTGAGAGCCAAGCGTCATGCAGCGCGGTGACCAGGTCGTCGATGATGCTCGCGGCGCTGGGCATCGCGGCCAAGCTCCAGAAGAAGCCGTGCAGCATGCCGTCGAACCGTCTGAGCGTCACCGCGACGCCAGCCTCGCTGAGCCTGCGCGCGTACTCCTGGCCCTCGTCATGGAGTGGGTCGTACTCAGCGATCGCGACGTATGCGGGAGGTAGGTCCGCCAAATTATCCGCGTGAGCCGGACAGGCATAGGGGTTCTTGACCAGGTCTTGCGCCCCGAGGTAGTGGGCCCAGAACCAATGCGCCGCTCCTTTGGTGAGGATGTAACCCTCGCCGTTCCTCTGGTACGAATCGGTCTTGAAGTTGAAGTCGAGCACCGGGTAGGTGAGCAATTGTGCCGAAAGCCTTGGACCGCCGCGGTCTCGGGCCGCAAGCGCCACTGCGGCAGCCAAGTTGCCTCCGGAACTATCGCCGGCGACTGCGATGCGGGAAGGGTCAGCGCCTAACTCCTCGGCGTTCGCAGCTACCCATTCAGTAGCGGAGTAGCAGTCGTCGAAAGCGGCAGGGAAGCGGTGTTCGGGAGCCAGCCGGTAGTCCACGGAGACCACGATCGCACCGGCTGCGGCGGCAAGTTGGCGGCACGGCTTGTCCACCACTTCCAGGTCGCCGAGCACAAACCCCCCGCCGTGGAAATACACCACAACCGGCAGCGGACCCTGCCCTTCAGGCGTATAGATCCGAATCGGGATTGCGTCCGCGGGGCCGGGAATGGTGCGGTTGACGACCGAGGGGAGCTCGACCGGTTCACCCTGCATTTCCTGGAAGCCAGAGATCGATGCCCGTGCGGCGGGCACGGTCATCTCCTCGAATGGAGGCATCCCTGCGGCCGCAAGGGCGTCTAGGAGTTGCTGGGCCTCAGGGTGAATTGGCATCATTGACCTCCAACGACGCGTACGCGTGTGCATTGTTTCAAAAAAATAAGACTATCTATGTTCGACGCGGTCGCCACCGTCTCGTGTTGGCGCACAAGGATTCTGATTTCCAGACGTTGTGTCGCGTCGCTGATGGTCACGCGAGAGGGTTGGCGGCCGATCGCGGGAATTCGGTGATCTCAATCGCGACATTCTCCAGCACCGCAAAGAATTTCAGGAACTCTGGAAGTTCGGCAGTGTTCTCGTTTGCGGCCTGCGCCGCTTCGACGGTTTTGTAGATCCAGACATCGAACCAGGATCCGTCTTCGCGCTTGCCGGCAAAGGGCACGGAGATCAATTCCGGATGCCGTCTTTTGACCTCCAGAATGGCGGCCTCGCGAAGCTGGAAATACTCTTGTTCATCGGTGGTGATCGTGTAGGTCACGATCTCTGCCGCGTACCCCATGCGCTGTCTCCCTACTGAACCTGTGGTCCACGGTGTTGACCGGGTGCTTGGCAGTTGCCGCAGCTTTGGTCACAGGAGGCTTCTGCGACGGAAGCCTCGTCGATGCCTAGTATTCGGCTCTAGGTTCCACTCTTGTTGTCTGAATGCGCACACGCTCTGTGCAAAATGCGCCCTCTCGATGCGCGCGTCGCGGCGTCCCATGACGGCGTGCTTCTGCCGCGATCAGCGGAGCTGTCGGCGCTGGAGGTCGAGAAGTTCCCGCAGGTGGTTGAGCGCACCGCGCGTTGCTTGGCTGTCTCCGGAAGAGACCTGTTGAAATACAAGACCGTCCAGGGCGGCGAATACCAGATACACCAACCCGTCGCTGATATCGAAGCCACCGTGCTGGAGCTCGTCACGCAACGCCCTCCGGTATTCGGTGTACAGCTGCTCGACATGGACTTGTAGTTCCGGACGTCGGCGACCCTCGAGGATGAGCTCGTACTGGAAGGCTTGTACTGCAGGGTCCTGGTCCACCATCTCGGCCAGCCTGTCGAAGAGGCTCTCCAGGCGGCCTGTTCCGGGCGCCGAGCTGATCGCCACGAGGCTGTTCTCGAGCGCGAACCGCAGTGCGCCGACCAACAAGGTGTCGAGCGAACCGAAGTGGTGAGTCACCAGCCCGTGGGTTACGCCGGCTTCGCGCGCCACGCCGCGGTAGGTGAGATTGCGCAGGCCGCGGTGGGCGACCACTCGAATCGCTGCGGCAAGCAATGCTTGTCGCCCGTGTCCATAGCCAGGAGCTCGGTGCTTCTCACCTGGGAGCTGCTCGGTCACCATGCGCTGCCTCGGCTCGTATCGGGGCACCGTTTCACTGGGAAAGGAACGTTACCAGCGGAACTATCCACTTGACTAGTTTACGTTGGCGAGGGACAGTTGTGTCTCCAGTCACAATTACTGGGATGGTGAGGTGGGCTGCGGTGTGGGTGACGGCCAGTTCGGAGGAGGTGGCGTCGGAGGAGCGGATTGCCTGGTGGCGTGTCGTGCTCGCGACCACTCTTGTCCCGTTCGAAGTGAGCGCCGACCCTGACGGCTTCCGTGCCGAACTTCGGGCAGACACCATCGGCGCCGTCGAGATTTCCGACATCGACGCAGGCCCACAGGTTGCCCGGTGCACAGCCCGCACGATCAGCCGGGCTGATCAGGACTATTACAAGTTCGCACTTCAACTTCGCGGATCATGTGTCGTCAGCCAGGACGGCCGACAAGCCACACTGTCCCCCGGTGACCTCGTGGTCTACGACTGCACCAGACCCTTGGAGCTGTCGTTCGACGAATCCTTCCGGATGCTTGCCTTCATGTTCCCCCGGAACCGGCTGGGGTTGCCGCCTCGTGTCGTAGACGCCGTGACCGCACGACGGATCTCCGGTACTGATGGCACGGCCGGCGTCGTGGTGCCGTTCCTGAAGTCGCTGGCCGAGCAGCGGGATCGCGTGCCGCCACACACGGCGCACCGCCTCGCCGATACGGCACTCGACCTACTCGCCGCACTTGTCGACGACCTATCCGGCAACGGGGCGGCCCACACCGATCCGGCCATCGGCGCCTTCATGATGCGCGTTCAGCACTACATCGACCAAAACCTCGGAAACCCCGATCTGAGCCCCGAACAGATCGCGACGGCTCACCACATCTCGGTGCGTTATCTCTACAAACTGTTCCACACCGAGCGCACCGGCGTAGCCCGCTACATCCGCGAGCGCCGGCTGGAGCAATGTCGTAGGGACCTAGCCGATCATCGACTGCGTAGCAAACCAGTTGGTGTAGTCGCGGCGCGCTGGGGCTTTCTCAACGCGGCTCACTTCAGCCGTCTGTTCAAGGCGACTTACGACGCGTCACCCCGCGAATACCGGCTCCGGTGCGGTGCCGCGCAGTGCCAACCTCCGTCACTGAGCGCTGCGGCTGCGGGCTGAACCTGGCGGTGCAGACGTCAGCAAGAAGGCGTGCACCCGGCGACAACCCGCCTCGGCTAGAGCGCAGGACAGTAAGCCATCACGGATTTACTGCAGGAGGGCCACTGTGACCGAGAAATTTGACGTGATCGTGATCGGCGCCGGCTTCGCTGGACTGACCGCAGCCCGGGAGCTGCGCCACCGCGGCCGCTCGGTACTGGTCCTCGAGGCCCGTGACCGGATCGGCGGCCGGGCCTGGGTCGATCACCGTCTGGGACTCGACCTCGAAATGGGTGGCACCTGGGTGCACTGGGTGCAACCCCACGTGTGGGCCGAAATCACCCGCTACGGCATCGAGATCAGCCAGAGCCCCGTGGCGGATAAGGCTTACTGGCATGTCGGCGGCCAGCGCCGACAGGGAACTGCCGACGAGCTGTTCGGCCTCCTCGACCCGGGCATGGTGGCGATGCTCGCCGACACCCGGGAGTACTTCGACCGGCCGTATGAGCCATTTCTGTCCGACGATCTCGATGCCTTGGACCAGCAGACGGTGGTGGACCGGATCGCAAGCCTGAAGCTCCCGGCGGAGCAGGACGAACTGGTGCGTGGCATGTGGGCGTTGAACTTCAGCGCGCCGCCCGAATTAGGCGGGCTCACCCAGGCGCTTCGATGGTGTTCGGCGGCATCCGGTAGCTGGCAACTACTTTTCGAAGCCTGCGCGGCGTACAAGTTCAAGCACGGCACCCGATCCCTGATCAACGCCATCGCTACCGACAGCGAGGCCGATATCCGGTTGGGATCGGAGGTGACGAAGGTGAGCCAGTCCGATGGTGGGGTGTCTGTGCATACAGTGTCCGGAGAGCAATACACCGCATCCGACGTGATCGTGACATTGCCGCTAAACGCTTTGTCCACCATCGAATTCGAGCCCAAGCTGTCCGCGCTGAAACAAGTGGCCGCAGCCACGGGCCAGGCTTCATGTGGGGTCAAGACCTGGATCCGTGTCCGGGGTGAGCTCGAACCGTGCTATCTGTTCGGTGGGCCCGACCTACCGCTCACATTCGCCCAGACCGAGTACTTCGTAGACGGCGACACCGTTTTCGTTGCATTCGGACCGGAGGAAGCGCGGCTGCGGCCCGACGACGTCGACGCGGTGGCCAAAGCCGTCGCGCTGTGGCGGCCCGAACTCGAGGTCGTGGACGCGACCGGTCACAGCTGGGTCGCCGACCGCTACTCCCAGGAGACTTGGCCGATGTTGCGCCCCGGACAGCTCGAGCAGCTTAGAGACCTTCAGCAGCCCGACGGCCATGTCCACATCGCAGGGTCCGACTACGGGACTGGATGGGCCGGCTTCATGGATGGTGCCATCGAAAGCGGACTGCGCACCGCCCGCGGGCTGATTGCGAGGTCCTGATGTCGCGCACCCGCTCATTGTCCTTCCAGGAGTAGCCATGCCAACGCCACTGGGCCCTATCCCTGCGACGTCGCCCATCGCCTTTGTGAACGGCAAGGTGTTTACCGTCGACGTGGACCTGCCGTGGGCTTCCGCCTTGCTGATCGCGGACAAAACGATCGCCGCCGTCGGCACCGACCAGGAGGTTCTCGACGCAGCGCCTCCTGGCGCCGACGTGATCGACTTGGGCGGCCGAATGGTGATGCCCGGCATTCACGATGCGCATACGCACCTCATGTTCAGTGGACTGAAGTTCCGCCACGAGGGACGGCTGACGCCGATGACAGGACCGGACCAGATCGTCCTGGACCTTGAGAACTGTTGCAAGCAGCACGATTTCGACAACCTCACCGGGTGGGTTATCGCTGGGGAGTTCGTCCCGATGGCCTTCCCTGAAGAACGACCCGATCGGGCGTTCCTCGACGCCGCGTTCCCGGATCGGCCGGTCTTTCTGTATGACTACTCGATCCATCACGGATTGGCCAACAGCAAGGCACTCGAACTTGCCGGTGTCACGTCCGAGACTCCCGATCCTGACGGTGGGCGCTTCGTGCGGCGACCGGGCTCAAATGATGTCACCGGCGAACTCGTGGAACACGCGACGTGGCCGATTCGACGCGTGATCCCCGACTATCCCCATGAGGCCTATCGAGACGCGCTGGTCTGGGCGGTCAAGGTGTGCAATTCCGTGGGCATCACTTCGGTGCAGGAAGCATCTGCCGGATGGCAGGTGTTGCGCGCACTTGCCGACCTCGATGCATCCGACGAACTCACATTGCAGGTCGCCGCCCACATCGTCTGGCGAGAAGAGGCCGCAGGCATGGCGTCGCTGGCAGACCTGGAGCGATTGATCGACGAACGCGCACACCACGCATCGCCCCACGTCAGCACCGACTTCGTGAAACTGTGGCTGGACGGTGCGCCGCTGCCGCCGCACTTCACCCAGTCCGAGTTGACCAGCGAGGGCGAAGCC
>DATFCF010000627.1:0-5581 GCA_035253445.1 Mycobacterium sp. | reverse complement strand
CGGGACCGGCAGAATGTGTGCGTTCGGCCCGCCGATGTAGCGGAACAGCGGCAGCCCAGCCGACTCCGCAGCGGCCTTCGATACCGCCAGCGAGACCCCGAGGATGGAGTTGGCGCCCAGCCGCGACTTGTCCGGCGTCCCGTCGAGGTCCAGCAGCGCCTGGTCGATGAGCCGCTGGTCGTCGGCGCTCAATCCGATGACCGCGGGAGCAATCTCGTCGAGCACCGCCTGCACGGCCTTGTCGACACCCTTGCCGCCGTAGCGTGAGCCGCCGTCGCGAAGCTCGACCGCCTCGTGTTCACCGGTCGACGCACCCGACGGCACAGCGGCCCGCGCGAACGTGCCGTCCAGCAGGGCCACCTCGACCTCGACCGTCGGGTTGCCACGGGAGTCGAGGATCTCGCGGGCTCCGACCTGCTCGATGATGGGCACTGGCTTCTCCTTGGACTTGGGCTTAGCGGGCGTGACCGGACTTGGGACTCGAGCATGAGCCTAGAGCGTGGCCGGGCGACCGTCGTGTTTAGAGGGGGTGTCCATCGGCGTAGGCCGTCGCCCAGTCGCGCACCGTGCGGGCGTACTGGTCGGAGTGGTTGTAGGCGCGCAGCGCATTCATCCAGCCCCGCGGTGTGGCCAGGTCCTTGCCGCGCCAGCAGAGGTAGCCGGCGGCCGACAGCGCGGCGTCGTCGAAATTGTCCGGGCTGATCTTGCCGTCGTTGTTCGCGTCGACGCCGTAGAGCCGCCACGTCTCGGGGATGAACTGCATGGGCCCCATCGCCCGGGCGTACTGCGGATCGCCGTCGAGGTGGCCACCGTCGTTGTCGATGATCTCCAGGTTGCCGTTGGTGCCGTCGAGCCGGACGCCTCTGATGGGTGGCGTGATGTCGCCGTTGGAGGCGATCTTGGCGCCGCGGTAGGTGCCGTGGTGGCTTTCCACCTGTCCGATCCCGGCCAGCGTCGTCCACTCGAGATGGCAGTCCGGGTTCTCCACCTCGGCGACGCGCGCGGCGTAGGCGTAGGCCTCAAGCGCTTCGACCGGCATGCCGAGCGCGGGGGCGCGTTCTGCGGCCCATTCGCGCAGCTGGTCGGCGGGCCTGCCGTTGGCATGGGTGTCGATCTTGGGCACTGGATCGCCCGCAGGCGGCGGCACGCCCTCGGGGATTCGGGTGCCGAGCTGCCATGAGCAACTGGATGCCATCAGCAATAGCGTCGCGCCGACGACGGCGGCGATCTTCCACCAGCGTCCCCGCAGCGAACCTGTCATCGCAAAGGTTCGGCCCGGTGCACTCGTGGTGCGCTCCGGGGCCGACGCCTGCGTCGACACGCTCCCTTCGTCCGACAAAGCACTCCCTCAGCCCGCTCTGGTCGACACCCCATGTTCCCACGCGACCGGAGGTGCTCGGCCTCCTTCGAGCCGTCGCTGAGGTGCTGTTGGGCGCTCACTCTAGAAATCAGGTTAGCTGCGCAAAGCATGAGCCCGGCGGCCAAGAGAGGCTAACCTCCCTTAGGCGTGCCTACCCTGGGCAAAACCATGTAATGTTCACGCGTCAATATGAGGAGGTCCGATGGGACGGCATCTTGCCTGGCAGGTACCGGTAGTGGCACTGGCTTTGGTTATGACCGGGTGTTCGAGCAACGATGCCGAAAGCGGCACCGACACCACCACGAGCGCGACGACGACGTCCGCGGCCGCGGCGCCCAACCCGCTCGCCGACAAGGCGGCCACCGAGTACAAGGCATACGCCGTTGCCCAGATCGGCGAGCTCGTCGGCCTCGTCAAGGTGCTCACCGACGCTGTACGCGCCGGTGACCTGAAGGCCGCGCAGGACGCGTATGCACCGTCGCGTGCACCGTGGGAGCGCATCGAGCCGTTGGCCGGCCTTGTCGAGGAGATCGACGGCAAGGTCGACGCACGCGTCGACGACTTCGCGGGTGTCGACGATGCGGAGTTCACCGGCTGGCACCGCCTCGAGTACCTGCTGTTCGAGAAGAACACCACCGAGGGCGGCGCGCCGTTCGCCGACCAACTCGACAAGGACGTCGCCACGTTGAAGGAGCAGTTCGCGACCGTCGAGGTGAAACCGGTCGACGTGGCGACAGGCGCGGCCGAGCTCATCGAAGAGGTCTCCGAAGGCAAGATCACCGGCGAGGAGGACCGCTACTCCAAGACCGACCTCTGGGACTTCGACGCCAACCTGCAGGGCTCACAGGTCGCGGTCGAAAAGCTCGAACCTGCGCTGACACAAGCCGATCCGGCTCTGCTCGGCAAGATCGAGGCCGGATTCACAGAGATCTTCGACACCATGCGGCCGCTGCGGCGCGGTGACGGCTGGGTGCTCTTCTGCACGGAGAAGGACCCGTACCCGTCGCCTCGGTGCACGGGCGTGACCGTGGACCCGCCGACCATCGACAAGCTCAAGGCGCAGCTGGCCGGCCTTTCCGAGAATGTTTCCCAGGTCGCCGGAGTTCTGAAGCTGTCGTGACCGAGCAGCCCCGGCGCACGGGATTTTCGCGCCGCACCTTCGTCACAGGGGCACTTGGCACCGGTGCCGCCGTCGGCGCGGGCGCGTCGTTGGCGGCCTGTTCGCCGACGGAGGAGCCTGCCCCGGCGCCGGCCGCCACCCGGTTCGTCCCGTTCGAGGGTCCGCATCAGTCCGGGATCGCGGCACTGCCGATCCCGGAGCAGGGGCTGGTCGCGTCGTTCACCGTCCAGTCGAAGGACCGGGCCGCCCTCTCGGCCACCCTGGCCGCCCTCACCGACGAGATCCGCGGACTGATGGCAGGCAAGCCGCCCGAGGTGCGAGACCCTGCCTACCCGCCCGTCGATTCGGGGATCCTCGGCGAGAAGCCGCCGCCGGACAACCTGTCGGTGGTCGTCGGTGTCGGCGCTTCGCTGTTCGACGACCGGTATGGCCTGGCTGATCGCAAACCGAAGGAACTGGTCACCATGCCGTTCCTGGCCAACGACCGGTTGGATCCCAAGCTGTCGCACGGCGACCTGTCGATCATCCTCGAGGCCGGTCACAACGACACGGTGCAGTTCGCGTTGCGGCAGTTGATGCGCCGCACCCGAAGCGATCTGGTGTTGCGGTGGATGGTCGACGGCTACGCCCGCGGTATCGGGGCCGGCAAGGTGTCGGAGGCCGTGACTCCACGAAACCTGTTGGGGTTCAAGGACGGAACGGCCAACCTCGACGTGGACGACGACACCGTGATGGACCGCCATGTCTGGGTCGGCGCCGAGGACGGCGAGCCCGAGTGGGCGGTCGGCGGCTCGTATCAAGCCGTTCGGATCATCCGGATGTTCGTCGAGTTCTGGGACCGGACCCAGCTCGCCGAGCAGGAGGCGCTCATCGGGCGGCGCAAGGTCAGCGGCGCGCCGCTGGGCATGACCGACGAGTTCGCCGAACCCGACTACGCGGAGGACCCCGACGGCAAGCGCATCAAGCTCGATGCCCACATCCGGTTGGCCAACCCCCGCACCGCCGAGACCGACGCGAATCTGATTCTGCGGCGCGGATTCAACTATTCGCGGGGGTTCGACGGCGCTGGGCGCCTCGACCAAGGGCTGGCGTTCGTTGCCTACCAGCGCAGCCTGGAGAAGGGGTTCCTCACCGTGCAGAACCGGCTGAAGGGTGAGCCACTCGAGGAGTACATCCTCCCCGTGGGCGGCGGCTTCTTCTTCATGCTGCCCGGGGTGACAGGCCCGGACCGATTCCTCGGGGATCAGCTCGTCGGCTGAGCGCCCGTCCGGCTTGTCACCGAGCGTGCGTGTACTGCGAGATTCAGGCCTGATTTTCGCAGTGGCTTCACGTGCGGCGACTCCATTCGGTGGCGAGGCGGCCGATGATGCCGCCTTCGGTGTCTTGCGACGTGACGCGGATGTCCATCCACCCGAGTTCGGTGACGTCATCATGGCGGCGGATGTCCTTGTTGAACCGGACTGGGTTTCGATGGTGGTCACCCTCGTAGTCGAGCGCTAGCTTGATGTCTTCCCAACCCATGTCGAGGACGGCGACGAGCATGCCGTATTCGTTGTAAACCGGGATCTGCGTCTTCGGCCGGGGGAACCCGTTACGGATGACGAGCAATCGCAGCCACGTCTCTTTCGGGGATTCTGCGCCGGGATCGACGAGCTCAAGAACAGTGCGGACGCTGCGAATACCGCGACGGCCCTTGTGGCGGTCGGCGAGCAGCTCGACGTCGGCATTCCTCAGGTGCGTCGCGCGGGCGAGTGCGTCGATCGCTGCCACCGCCTTGCCGAGTGGGTAGCGACTTGCGATGTCGAGTGCGGTACGTGCCGGCGTCGTCACCCGAATTCCGTCAATCACCTCGACTTCGTCATCAGCGAACCCGCTGGACCACGTGCGAATACCCGTGGGGGGCCGCCGATTAGGCCAGAGAAGTTCCGCGGGTCGGCGATTGTCGACCCATTTCGCACCATGAAGCGCGGCGGCGGACTGACCGGCGACGACACCTTCTCGCCCAGTCCATAGGTACGCCGCCTTCGCACGCGTCACCGCGGTCAGTTCGACATTTCGCGGCTGATAGACGTCCGGATGAAGCCGGCTGAATCGACTGCGCAACGTGTATGGCGTCACGCGACCCGACGCCGTCGCCTCACTGCCGATGAATGGATCCCCCATGCTCGGAGTGTGCCAACGAAGACCGACAGCTCATCGCGCGTGCGTCCACTGCGAAAAACCGGCCCGATCTTCGCAGTGACCGCACGTTCGGCCCGGGGAAGGCCACCTACGCGGTGAATTTCTCCGACGTCTGCTCGCCGTCGCCGGACCCCTCCGTCACCGCCGTTGCTTCTTCGGTCGAAACATCTTCGGGCGCAGGCTCCGGCGATTCGGTCGGTGAGGGTTCGGGCACTTCGACGGGCGAGGGCTCGGGGACCTCGACCGGTCCCGGTTCGGGAACCTCGACGGGCGTGGGCTCCGGAATGCGGTCGGGCGCCGGTTCCGTGTCTTCGGCGACCGGCTGTCCGGACTCCGAAGGCCAGTACGCCCGCCACTCCTCCTCGCTGATCTCTCCAAGAGTCGCCATGTCGAGTGCCTCCGGCACATCGTCGGCGCGGCGTCCCGCCGCGACTGCGTGCTCCGTCCGGCGCACGATGTCCATGAACTCCAGAACCGCTGTCCGCAAAGCGTTCTCGGTGTCGACATGCGCCGCAATGCTGACCGACGTGATCGTGTCCGGGATCAGATCGACGGGCAGCCCCGCGGCCGAAACGCGCTCAATTACCTTCTGCGCCAACGCCAATGCGGGCTGGCCCGTCGGCACGTCGTCCACGCTTGAAAGGTGGTTTTTCGCCCGTTTTTCTAAAGCCTTGCGCTCTTCCCACTGCGCAAGTTGCTCGTCGAGCGAGATCGGTTCGCCGGCAAGCACGGCCGGGACCCTGTTGCCGAGCTTACGCACCAGCGAATCGGCGACATCGTCGATGCTGAAAGCATGCTGTGGCGCGTCCTCGGCGATGCGTGCGTGAAACAGCACCTGCAGCAACACGTCTCCCAGTTCCTCACGCAACTCGTCGGCGTTGCCGCGGTGCACCGCGTCGAAGACCTCGTAGGTTTCCTCC
>DATFCF010000626.1:0-7126 GCA_035253445.1 Mycobacterium sp. | reverse complement strand
TATTTCATCGTCACCGCCATCTACATGATCAGCGAGAAGGCCGCCGACGTCATCCTTGCTGACGCTGAGGCGCAAGCCGTGGCGGCCCTCATCCCCGTCTCATAAATACACCGTCACCGCCCTAGAGAGGACATCATGTCGACAACCGAAAACGCCACGACCACAAAGAAGCCCAGGCCCGGCGTGCTGCATCGCGGTTTCATGGCCGCCGCGCAGGCGATCGATCATCGGATCGGCTGGGACAAACTGCCCAAGTCGCTGGGCCTGCTCGTGCTGGTCGGGTTGCGGGACAACCTGCGCGCGAAAAACCTGCACGACACCAACGTGGCTCCCGCACAGAACCTTCCCCCGATCGATCCCTATACGAGCTCGGCGCTGACCGCACGGAAGCCGGACGGGACGTACAACGACCTATCCGAACCGCGTATGGGCATGGCGCGCGGCCGCTTCGGCCGCAACATCCCACTCGACAAAGCGTGGCCGGAAACCGGCGAGCGGTTGATGACGCCGAATCCGCGCACCGTCAGCCGCCGCGTTCTCACGCGCAAGGAGTTCATTCCGGCCACCACGTTGAACACCTTGGCCGCCACCTGGATTCAGTTCATGGTCAAGGATTGGATCAGCCACGGCACCGGCGATTTCACCCGCGCCTTCACGCCTCCGCTTGACCCCGACGACACGTGGCCGGAGCCCGAACTGGTGATACCGGCGACCATCGCCGACCCGACGAGGACTGACGACAAGTCGTTGCCGCCGACCTTCGTCAACGAGCACTCCGCGTGGTGGGACGGCTCGGTCATCTACGGCGACTCGCTGGAGCAGCAGAAGCTCCTGCGATCGGGAAAGGGCGGCAAGCTCGATGTGTCGAACCGCCTGCCGGCGTTGTTCACCGACCCCGATATCGACCCCAGCATCGACCCATCACGGATACCCGGCTTCTGGACCGGGCTGGCGATGATGGGCGTGCTGTTCTGCCTCGAGCACAACAGCATCTGTGACGCTCTGGCCGCGGAAAACCCGCACTGGGAGGACGAAGAGCTGTTCCAACGAGCTCGCCTGGTGCTGGCCGCGTTGGTCGCCAAGATCCACACGGTGGAGTGGACACCTGGCGTCATCAGCCACCCCACCACCGTGGCCGCACTACGCGCGAACTGGTACGGGATCGCAGGCCAGAAGATCCGCGACACCTTCGGCCGCATCAGCTCCAACGACCTGATCAGTGGCATCACCGGAGGCACTGTGGACCACTTCGGGGTGCCGTACTCGCTGACCGAGGAGTTCTCGATCGTCTACCGCATGCATCCGCTGATTCCCGACGACTACGAGATCCGGGACTGGCAAACCGACAACGTCGAAGACCGCTTCACGTTGCGCCAATTGAGCGGGCCGGCGGGCAAGGCGGTATTGGCCGAGGCGGATCTGGCGAACCTGTTCTACACGTTCGGTACGTCGCACCCGGGCGCGATCGTGCTGGAGAACTTCCCCAGGCAGCTGCAAGAGTTTCAGCGGCCAGATGGCAAGTACACCGACCTCGCTGCCACCGACATTTTGCGGACCCGTGAGCTGGGCGTGCCCCGCTACAACGAGTTCCGCCGGCAGCTGCACCTCAAGCCGGCCAGGGATTTCGCTGACCTGACCGACGACGTGGCGATGCAAGAAACGCTGCGGGAGCTCTACGGACACATCGAGGACGTCGACACCATCGTCGGCATGTTCGCCGAGAAGCGCCCTGCCGGATTCGGATTCAGCGATACCGCGTTTCGCATCTTCATCCTGATGGCAACGCGGCGGCTCAACAGCGATCGGTTCCTCACCGACGATTTCACGCCAGAGGTGTATAGCCCCACGGGCTATCGCTGGATTGTCGAAAACGGCATGACCTCGGTGTTGCTGCGGCATTTTCCGCAGCTGCGTTCGGCCCTGCGCGACTCGGCCAACCCCTTCGCGCCGTGGCGGAAAGCCACCGGATGACGACCAGCCGCAGCAGCCACTCGACAAGCACTCTCGGGTGAGCTCCCCGGCAGGGTCCCCATGGGCCACCGGTCCACCCGCGTGCCGGGTCGCATCACGTGCAGCCAGTTGATTCCGCACTTGTCGACGCGACCATCGCCGTACTGTGAATTTATGGCCATCATCGAAACAGATGCAGCGCCCCAGACACCCTTCGAGCGGGACGTCGCCGCCACACAGCGATACTTCGACAGTCCCCGGTTCGACGGGATCATTCGCCTCTACACCGCCCGGCAAGTCGTAGAGCAGCGCGGCACCATCCCCGCGGATTACACCGTGGCCCGTGAGGCGGCGACGGCGTTCTACCCCCGCCTGCGCGAGCTCTTCGCCCAGAAGAAGAGCATCACCACGTTCGGCCCCTACTCGCCGGGCCAGGCCGTGGTGATGAAGCGCATGGGAATCGACGGCATCTATCTCGGCGGCTGGGCGACCTCGGCGAAGGGGTCGATCAGCGAGGACCCGGGACCCGATCTGGCCAGCTATCCCTTGAGTCAGGTGCCCGACGAGGCCGCCGGACTAGTGCGCGCGCTTCTCACCGCCGACCGCAATCAGCAGTACCTACGCCTGCGCATGACCGATGAGCAACGTGCCGCGACCCCGGCCTACGACTATCGCCCGTTCATCATCGCCGACGCCGACACCGGCCACGGCGGTGATCCCCACGTGCGCAACCTGATCCGGCGTTTCGTTGAGTCGGGCGTGCCGGGTTACCACATCGAGGACCAACGCCCCGGTACGAAGAAATGCGGCCATCAGGGCGGCAAAGTTCTGGTGCCGTCGGACGAACAGATCAAGCGCCTCAACACCGCCCGCTTCCAGCTCGACATCATGCGGGTGCCGGGCATCATCGTGGCGCGCACGGATGCCGAGGCCGCCAACCTGCTCGAAAGCCGCGCCGACGAGCGCGACCAGCCATTCCTCCTCGGTGCCACCAACCTCAAGATCCCGTCGTACAAGGCCTGCTTCCTGGCGATGATGCGACGGTTCTACGACTCGGGAGTCACGGACCTACGGGGGCATCTGCTCTACGCACTTCCCGACGGCGAGTACGCCGCTGCCGACGCCTGGCTGCAGCGCCATGGCATCCAGAACGCGATCGCCGAGGCTGCCAAGGCGTGGCAGGCCGGCGCCGAGGAATCAGTCGATGCCCTGTTCGACAAAGTCGAGTCGCAGTTCGTCGACGTCTGGCAGGTCGACGCCGGCCTGCAGACCTACGGCGAGGCCGTCGGGGATCTGCTCGACTTCCGCGAGAGGGAGGGCGAGCCCGCCGAGATGAGCGCCGCGGATTGGCGGAAGTTCGCCGCGCGGGCACCGCTCTACTCCGCGCGGGAGAAGGCGAAGGAGTTGGGCGCCGACGTCGCATGGGACTGCGAGCGGGCCAAGACCCCTGAGGGCTATTACCAGATCCGCGGCGGTATCCCGTACGCGATCGCCAAGTCGCTGGCCGCCGCGCCGTTCGCCGACATCCTCTGGATGGAGACGAAGACCGCCGACCTCGCCGACGCGCGGCAGTTCGCCGACGCGATCCACGCCGAGTTCCCTCACCAGATGCTGGCCTACAACCTGTCCCCCTCGTTCAACTGGGATACCACTGGCATGACCGACGACGAGATGCGGGCGTTCCCTGAGGAACTCGGCAAGATGGGGTTCGTCTTCAACTTCATCACCTACGGTGGGCACCAGGTCGACGGCGTCGCTTGCGAGGAGTTCGCTACCTCGCTGCGACAGGAGGGCATGCTGGCGCTCGCGCGCCTGCAACGCAAGATGCGGCTCGTCGAATCTCCCTACCGCACACCGCAAACCCTCGTCGGCGGACCGCGCAGCGATGCCGCGCTGGCTGCCTCGTCCGGGCGCACAGCGACCACCAAGGCGATGGGCGAAGGCTCCACGCAGCATCAGCATCTCGTACAGACCGAGGTGCCCAAGAAACTGCTGGAGGAATGGCTGGCGCTGTGGAGTGACCACTATCAGCTCGGCGAGAAGCTCCGCGTGCAGCTCCGGCCGCGCCGGGCCGGCTCCGACGTGCTCGAGCTGGGCATTTATGCCGAAGGCGGCGCCGAGGAGATGCTCGCGAACGTCGTCGTCGATCCGATCAAGGATCGGCACGGCCGCAGCATTCTCACGGTGCGTGACCAGAACACCTTCGCCGAGAAACTGCGCCAGAAGCGCCTGATGGACTTGATCCACGTCTGGCTGATTCATCGCTTCAAGGCCGAGATCGTGTACTACGTGACGCCCACCGAGGACAACATCTATCAGACCGAGAAGATGAAGTCCCACGGCATCTTCCGCGACGTGTACCAGGAGGTGGGCGAGATCATCGTCGGCGATGTAAACCAGCCCCGCATCGACGAGCTGCTGGCGCCCGACCGCGAGGCGTTGCAGCGGCTGATTCGCAAGGAAGACTAGGGCCGCGCTAGGTAAACAGCTGCGGATGCGTGGTGATGTACTGTTCGACCGTCAAAGCCGGTGTGCCCGTGACTTTTTCGACGTCTTTGGTGGCCCGGTCGTAGCGGCCCGCGCGATGTAGTTGCGCCATCGTTGCGAGGTGCTGCTGAACATGCGCAGGTAAACCGAGGGGCCTGAGAACCTCCTCGACCCAGGTGTCGTGCGGGATGTCCGTGCCGGTTATCGGACGGCTCAGCGCACGAGCGTATTGCGCGGCCAATCCGTCGGTATCGAGGCTTGCCGGACCGGTCAACTCGTAGACATCGCCGATGCGGCCCACCGGATCCAGCAGAACCGTTGACACCACTCGGGCGACGTCGCTGACGGCGATCGGTGACGTCCGGCCGGCCCCGAACGGCAGACCCAAGACGTTCCGCTCTCGCAGAGACGCCGACGCCAGCCAGGTGAAAATCGGATTGTCCAGAAACACCGTCGGCCTGACGTGAACAACCGGCACGCCCGACCAGTTCATGACCTGTTCGGCGAGCCAGTGCAAGCGATGCTGGCGGGACTCCTCGCTGCTCGTCAGTGTCATCTGCGAGACCGTCATCTGTGACATGTTCACGAGCGCCTCGAGGCGGCCGTATTCCAACGCCGCTGCCGCCACGACCGTCGTTGCCTGCAAATAGTCCGGCGAGACGCTCATGCTGAAGAACATGCGATCGGCGCCGGCTATCGCATCGACGACATTCTGCGGGTCGGTTAGGTCGCCGGCGACGACTTCGGCACCGAGTTCTCGCAGTGGGCCGGCACGGTCGTCGTCGCGGTGAACCAATGCGCGCACGCGTTCACCGCGGGTTCGCAGTTGCTCGACAACCAGTCGGCTCACGCCCCCGGTGCCGCCGCCGGCGCCGGTCACCAGGTACAACTTCCTGCTCATGCTCGCCTAAAGCGCATCGCTGACCACCAGAACCTTCGCGCCGTCCTGGGGATCGACACGCACCGGCACCTTGGCGCCGACCCTGATATGTGGGGCGGTCGCCAATTCGACCGCCACTCGCCGCGTTGCCCGGTAGGGATCACGGTGCGGTACTTCGACCTCCAGCACCAACTCATGCCACATGCCGAGCGCCGTGTTCGCGATGTTCTCCCGGATACGCTCGGCCGCACCCGCTTCCCTCACCCGGTCGAACCAGCCCATGTCGATGACCCTACTGCGGTGCGGGAAGGCGCAGCGCCAGTCGCGCGCCACCCAGTGGACTCGCCTCGAGTGACGCTGTGCCGCCGTGCAACTCGGCCTGCTGCGCTACCAACGCCAATCCCAGGCCCGAGCCCGAGCGCGATGCTGTCGACCCGCGCGAGAATCGCTCGAAAACCCCGGCGCGTTCTTCCTCGGGCACGCCGGTGCCGTTGTCATCGACGGTGATCTCTACCCCGGCGGCGGAACTGACTGCGCTGAGCCGGATTTCAGTAGCGGCGCCATGCTTGATCGCATTGGCGATGGCGTTGTCGATCACCAGTCGCAGGCCCGCGGGTTGGCCCACCATCAGTACGGTCGGCGACGGCGATAGCGACACCGTCAGGTTGGGGTAGCTGCGCATCGCGTCGTGGGCGGCGCGGTCGAGCAGCTCCGTGATGTCGACCGGAACGAAGTCGTCCGCCGTCGTGAGCTGTCCCTGCGCGAGTCGCTCGAGCGCCGTCAGCGTCGCCTCGATCCGGGTCTGCGTGCGCATGACATCGCTGACCAACTCCTTGCGCTGTTCGGCAGGCATCTCGAGGGTGGAGAGCACCTCCAGGTTGGTGCGCATCGCCGTCAGCGGTGTGCGCAATTCGTGAGAAGCGACCGCAGCGAAGTCGCGAGCCGACTCCAGCGCCGCCTTGGTTCGCTGCTGCTCAGTGCCGATGCGGGCAAGCATCCCCTCTACGGCCTCGGCGATTTCCATCGCCTCCCACACCCCGCGCACCTTGACGTCGTCGGGTTTGGATTGGGCGTTGATGGCACGCGCCTGGTGGGCCAACAACCGGAACGGGTTGACCATGATCAACGAAATCACCCAGCCGACAAAGACAGTGCCGCCGATCACGCCGCCGCAAATCAACAACACGCGTCGGTGCAGCGCATCGATGCGACTCTGTGTTTCGGCCAACGGCGCACCGAGCGCCAGCGAGGCGGGGCCTGCGGAAAATGTCCGGACTCGATACTCGACACCATCGATTGTGGTGTCGGCGTACCCGTTGTCCAACTGCGGCAACACGATATCGCTTGGCACTGAAACGGTGGTGTCGCCGACGCGCGCCGTGCGCACTAGGCCGCCTTCCGGCATGGGCTGGTTCGGGTTGGTCTGCAATGGGCTATTGAGCAATGAACTGAAATCGCCAAGGCTGCTGACCGAGTCCAGTCGCCGGTCGAGCTGACTGTATTGGTCGTTGGTGATGCCCACCCACACCCAGATGCCCAGTGTGACAACAAGAATGACCACCGACAGCGCGGAGACGATAACGATGGTGCGCAGCGACAGCAGACGCAATGGCAGCCGCACCACCCGGTAGAGAAGGTCGTTGAGTGCCACTAGCGAACTCGCGGAGTTATGCCCACGCTGCGCGACGGGAAACGGGCATGCGGCAGATCAGTCACCAGCCCCAGCCGCCCCCGGGGGCATCACCTGGGGTGGAGGAGTTTCTTCCCGGCGTTGGCGGTGGCGGCGGTTTTGCACTGATCGGTGCCCTT
>DATFCF010000625.1:0-3270 GCA_035253445.1 Mycobacterium sp. | reverse complement strand
GACGATGCGCGTGTGGCAGTTGGTCGGCTGTGACTGGTGTGACCACAGTATTACGGCCGGGGGACCGGAGTAACGGGCGTGAAAACTTCAAATTGCGCAATTGACAAGTTTCGCCCGCAATGAGATCCTATGTGTGGTCCGCCTCACACCGTGCTGTGCTCGGTCGCATTGTGGGCGGTTGACGGACATCTGAAAGGGACTTTGTGTCTGCAGGCTCCCGACGACCACTCGTGTCGTTAGATACCTCGGAAGGGTTAGTGGCAATCGACAATGAAGAAACTCGACATCTTGGTGGTAGGTGCCGGCTTCGCCGGGCTGATCGCCGCACGTGAACTGGGCTACGCGGGCCATCGTGTCACCGTGTTGGAGGCGCGGGACAGGATCGGCGGGCGCACGTGGACTGATCGGCGACTCGGCATCGATCTCGAGATGGGCGGAACTTGGGTCCATTGGCTGCAACCTCATGTGTGGGCCGAGATCTCTCGATACCAGCGCGAGATAGTGCGTTCTCCGCTACCCGAGAAGGCCTACTGGATTGCTGGCGGTGAGCTTGCGAGCGGTACGCCCGACGAACTCGCGCAACGGAGTGCACCCGGTCACGATGTTGTTTTGTCAGGTTCGCACGACGTATTTCCGGAACCCTACGCGTTGCTGTCCGCGATGGGCGATGACAGCGTCGAAGGCCGCCGCCGCTTCTCCCGACTCGTCGAACTCGACACTGTATCGATATTGGACAAGCTGCACGCCTCCGATCTGAGTCAGGAAGAGATTGATCTTGCCGATGCTTTCTGGGCTGCCTGCCATAACGGCGGAACGGACAGTGGAGCTGCGTCGATGGCTCAGCGCTGGTACGCGCTGGCAGGGCACAATTTTGAGCTTCTGAACGAGGCGACTCTGGCCTACAAACTCGTCGGGGGCATGCGCGGACTCTACGAAAGGATTGCTGCGGACGTTCGAGGAACGATCGAACTCAACACCGAAGTTGTCGCGATCACCTATCGCGAGGACGGCGTGAGCGTTCGAACCGCGGCAGATGCAACCATCGATGCGGATGCCGTCATCGTGACTGCGCCGGTCAACGCCCTTCGAGGCGTCCAGTTCGATCCGCCTCTCTGTGGCGCCGCAGAAGAGCTGATCGAAACTGGGATGAATTCCGCGGGACTGAAACTGTGGGCGAAGATCAAAGGGCATCACAGATTCCTCTGCCAAGCGCCTTCGGGTTATCCCCTTACCTTCGCATGGCCCGAGTACTTCCTGGAGGATGGAACAAGCATCGTAGTGGCCTTCGGTCCCGACTCGTCGAAGCTCGACGGGAATTGCGTCGAGGACGTTCAAGCCGCCCTTCGCACATGGATTCCCGATGTCGAGGTCTTGGAGACCACATCTCACGACTGGGTGGAGGATGAGTTCAGTCGACAGACGTGGGCAACTTTCCGCACGGGCCAGCTGACGTCACAATGGCCGGACCTTGTCGAACCGCGCGGCCGTCTCCTGTTTGCAGGTGGTGACTATGCTTCAGGTTGGGCCGGATTCGTCGACGGAGCAATCCAGAGCGGCCTCGATGCTGCCGCAACAATATCGCGACCCTGCTCTACGCGCAGGGCTGGAATGTAGTGCCGAGCGGTTTTCGCGCCGAGGCGGACGGAGCCAAGGTGGTCATGCGGCCTCTGGGGTCGACCTACTTCGACGTTGACTGACCCCTGCCCGGGCTGCCGACCTAGTCAGGCTGTGGTCGCCGAGTTCGGGCAACGTGATGCTCGTGCCGACTACGTGGGAACCGCTGTCCCCATTCCGCATCACGACCTCGACGCCGCACCGGACTAGGTGTGGGATCGGATCTTCGATGTCGACCTCGAGGGCGTGTGGAGCACGTACCAACGTTCGAACCCGCACCTTCGGGAGAGTCCGGGGAGATCGTCGCCGACGCCTCACTGGCGGGACTCGAAGCCGTGCGGAGCTCGATTCCGTACAGGGCGAGCAAGGCTGCTGGCATCCATCTGACAATTGCTCGCGAACGCCTTGGGTCAGCGGGTTGGGTCAATGCCGTCCTCCCGGCTTCATTGACACTCCACTGACTCACGAATGGAGCTAATTACGGTACTGGAGAAGAACACTCCCGCAAAACGACTCCGGCAACGGCCGACGCCGCCCAGGCCGTCCTGGGTGCTGTTGAAAATGGCGTATGTCATGGTGCCGTTCTTCCGGCGGCAGTCTCCAACTACTCTGAGATCGCGCGTCGACGTCTGTCCGACACGGTGCAGGTCTGGAGTCACGAATAGATAGGTAAACATCATGTTTGGCATGTTTTCCGACGAATTCTTCGACCTCGGCGAGGTCCGTCTGCGGGCACGGGTGTCCGACAGTTCCGGCGCCGAACCACAGGTTGTGGTCTTGCTGCACGGCTACCCGCAGTCCAGCTCCGCTTGGCATGCCATCGCGCCGGCACTGGCGGAGCGGTACCGCGTCATATGTCCAGACCTGCGTGGCTATGGAGAATCGAGCAAGCCTCTCGGGTCGCCAGATCATGCGAACTACAGCAAGCGGGTGATGGCGGACGACATCCTTGCAATCCTGGACCACATCGGTATCCACTCCTTCGCCGCTGTGGGACACGATCGCGGCGCTCGGGTCGCGCACCGGCTAGCGCTCGACCACCCGGATCGCGTCACGAAGTTAAGCATGATAGATATTGCACCGACGGTGGAAATGTACGACCGAATGAACGCAGACATCGCTTCGGCCTATTTCCACTGGAGTTTCCTGACCCAGCCCGCCGGTGTACCCGAAAACTTGCTCCGCGGCAAGGAGAAGGACTGGGTGAGGGGCATGCTCACGGCCTTCGGGCAAGCTCAGTTCCGCGACTTCGATCCCGACGCGCAGCGCGATTACGAGGAGGCCTTTCTCGACCCGGCGTGCCTGCACGGCACCTGTGAAGACTACCGCGCCAGCGCAACCATCGACTTGCGGCACGACCGCGAGAACCGTGTCGCCGGAAAGGGAATCGAGTGCCCCACTCAGATCATTTGGGGCGAGTCCGGGATTCTCGCGCGGCAGTTCGATCCCGAGGCGGTCTGGAAACTGTACGTCAATGGCTCACTGGAGACGGTGGTTCTGCCCGCCGGACACTTCCTTCCGGAAGAAGCCCCCGAGCTGCTCTTGTCGCACCTGGCTCCATTTCTTGCCAGCTGATTCGAATGGACGTTCATTCTTCTCTTCTCGCTGCCGGTTCCGGGTGCAGTGCATGACGATGGGTGATGCTCCGGCGTGTCT
>DATFCF010000624.1:0-3925 GCA_035253445.1 Mycobacterium sp. | reverse complement strand
CCCAGCGTGAGCTGGACCGGCTCGAGGAGATCTGGACCACCTTCACCAAGCTGGCGCCCAAGCAGCTGATCGTCGACGAGGTGCTCTACCGCGAGCTCGTCGACCGCTACGGCGAGTACTTCCAGGGCGCCATGGGCGCGGAGTCGATCAAGAAGCTCATCGAGAACTTCGACATCGACGCCGAGGCCGAGTCGCTGCGCGACGTCATCAAGAACGGCAAGGGCCAGAAGAAGCTTCGCGCGCTGAAGCGGCTCAAGGTCGTCGCGGCGTTCCAGTCCAACAGCAACTCGCCGATGGGCATGGTGCTCGACGCGGTTCCGGTGATCCCGCCGGAGCTGCGCCCGATGGTTCAGCTCGACGGTGGCCGCTTCGCCACCTCCGACCTGAACGACCTGTATCGCCGCGTGATCAACCGCAACAACCGGTTGAAGCGACTCATCGATCTGGGTGCGCCCGAGATCATCGTGAACAACGAGAAGCGGATGCTTCAGGAGTCGGTGGACGCGCTGTTCGACAACGGCCGTCGCGGCCGGCCCGTCACCGGGCCGGGCAACCGTCCGCTGAAGTCGCTGTCCGATCTGCTCAAGGGCAAGCAGGGCCGGTTCCGTCAGAACCTGCTCGGCAAGCGCGTCGACTACTCGGGCCGTTCGGTCATCGTTGTTGGCCCGCAGCTCAAGCTGCACCAGTGCGGTCTGCCCAAGCTGATGGCACTCGAGCTGTTCAAGCCGTTCGTGATGAAGCGTCTGGTCGACCTGAACCATGCACAGAACATCAAGAGCGCCAAGCGCATGGTGGAGCGTCAGCGTCCGCAGGTGTGGGACGTCCTCGAAGAGGTCATCGCCGAGCACCCGGTGCTGCTGAACCGTGCGCCGACGCTGCACCGCCTCGGCATCCAGGCCTTCGAGCCACAGCTGGTGGAGGGCAAGGCAATTCAGCTGCACCCGCTGGTGTGTGAGGCGTTCAACGCCGACTTCGACGGTGACCAGATGGCCGTGCACCTTCCGCTGTCCGCGGAGGCGCAGGCCGAGGCACGCATCCTGATGCTGTCGTCGAACAACATCCTGTCTCCGGCGTCTGGCCGCCCGCTGGCCATGCCGCGTCTGGACATGGTGACCGGGTTGTACTTCCTGACCACCATGATCGAGGGCGACACCGGCGAGTACCGGCCGGCCGCCAAGGACAAGGCCGAGTTCGGCGTGTACAGCTCGCCTGCCGAGGCGATCATGGCGATGGACCGCGGCGCGCTTTCGGTGCGCGCCAAGATCCGGGTGCGGCTGACCCAGCTGCGTCCGCCTGCCGACCTCGAAGCCGAACTGTTCGGTGACGAGGGCTGGAAGCCGGGCGACGCCTGGACGGCCGAGACCACGCTGGGCCGGGTGATCTTCAACGAGCTGCTGCCGCTGGGCTATGCCTTCGTCAACGAGCAGATGCACAAGAAGGTGCAGGCTCGCATCGTCAACGATCTGGCCGAGCGCTACCCGATGATCGTCGTCGCGCAGACCGTCGACAAGCTCAAGGACGCCGGTTTCTACTGGGCCACCCGCTCGGGTGTCACGGTGTCGATGGCGGACGTGCTGGTGCCGCCGGAGAAGCAGGAGATCCTCGAGCGTTACGAGGCCGAAGCCGACACGATCGAGAAGAAGTACCAGCGCGGCGCGCTCAACCACGACGAGCGCAAAGAGGCACTGGTGAAGATCTGGCAGGACGCGACCGAAGAGGTCGGTCAGGCACTGCGGTCGCACTACCCGAAGGACAATCCGATCATCACGATCGTGGAGTCGGGCGCCACGGGTAACTTCACCCAGACGCGGACGCTGGCCGGCATGAAGGGTTTGGTGACCAACCCGAAGGGTGAGTTCATCCCGCGCCCGATCAAGTCCTCGTTCCGTGAGGGCCTGACGGTGCTGGAGTACTTCATCAACACCCACGGCGCCCGAAAGGGCTTGGCGGACACCGCTCTTCGTACCGCCGACTCGGGTTACCTGACCCGTCGTCTGGTCGACGTGTCGCAGGACGTCATCGTGCGCGAGACCGACTGCGAGACCGAGCGTGGCATCAACGTCACGCTGGCCGAGTTGCAGGCGGACAAGTCGATGGTTCGCGATCAGCACATCGAGACGTCCGCATACGCGCGGACGTTGGCCGCCGACGCGGTCGACGAGAAGGGCAACGTCGTCGTCGAGCGTGGCCACGATCTCGGCGACCCGGCGATCGAGGCGATCCTGGCCGCCGGTATCACCGAGGTGAAGGTCCGCTCGGTGCTGACCTGCACCACCGGTACCGGCGTGTGCGCGATGTGTTACGGCCGTTCGATGGCGACGGGCAAGCTCGTCGACATCGGCGAAGCGGTCGGCATCGTTGCGGCCCAGTCCATCGGCGAGCCCGGCACGCAGCTGACCATGCGTACGTTCCACCAGGGTGGCGTCACCGGCGGTGGCGACATCACCGGTGGTCTGCCTCGCGTGCAGGAGCTGTTCGAGGCCCGCGTTCCGCGGGACAAGGCGCCGATCGCCGACGTCACCGGGCGCGTGCAGCTCGAGGAGGGTGACCGCTTCTACAAGATGACCATCGTTCCTGACGATGGTGGCGAAGAAGTGGTCTACGACAAGCTCTCCCGCCGTCAGCGGCTGAAGGTGTTCAAGCACGACGACGGTTCCGAGCGGCTGCTTGCCAACGGCGACCACGTCGAGGTGGGCCAGCAGCTGATGGAAGGCTCCGCCGACCCGCACGAGGTGCTGCGTGTCCAGGGCCCCCGCGAGGTGCAGATCCACCTCGTCAAGGAGGTCCAGGAGGTCTACCGCGCACAGGGTGTGTCGATCCACGACAAGCACATCGAGGTGATCGTCCGGCAGATGCTGCGGCGCGTCACGATCATCGATTCGGGTGCGACGGAGTTCCTGCCCGGCTCGCTGACCGAGCGCGGCGAGTTCGAGGCGGAGAACCGTCGGGTGGTTGCCGAGGGCGCAGAGCCCGCGGCGGGTCGCCCGGTGCTGATGGGCATCACGAAGGCGTCGCTGGCCACCGACTCGTGGCTGTCGGCGGCGTCGTTCCAGGAGACCACGCGCGTGCTGACCGATGCGGCGATCAACTGCCGCAGCGACAAGCTGCAGGGTCTGAAGGAGAACGTGATCATCGGCAAGCTGATCCCGGCAGGTACCGGCATCAACCGGTACCGCAACATCCAGGTGCAGCCGACCGAAGAGGCGCGGGCCGCCGCGTACACGATCCCGTCCTACGAGGATCAGTACTACAGCCCCGACTTCGGCCAGGCGACCGGAGCCGCGGTTCCGCTGGACGACTACGGCTACTCGGATTATCGGTAAGACCGACGCTGCGTCACAACGGAAGAGCCCTCGCCTTGTGCGGGGGCTCTTTCGTTGCGCGAGCGTCGGATTGATGCACACTTCGCCCTGATTGCCATGACACAACCAGCCATTCGAGAGGGTTACGTGGCGGCGTGCGCGGCGAGTGGCCAGTTATGCCACGCTTGGCATCGATCCGCGTGCCATAAGTTCCCACTCGACGGTGCCAGACAAAGTTAATCGCCCGGTGCCCGGCTACGCTTCCAGCGCTTGTAGCAGCATGTGGAGCAATTCGTCGCTGCGATTCGTGGTGCCCTGAGCGCCGCGCCTCAACGCCTCGTCGGCCTGCTTTGCGGCTCTCGAGCCCGCGTAGATGAAATACGGTGTGGGATCACCGGCCTGGCGCACCGCATCCAGCAATGTGTACCCCGCTTGCGAATCGGGCGGTCGCGCCATGTCGCTGATGATTGCATCGAAACGCTGATTTCGGAGCTTCGCAAGAGCTTCTCCAGTTGACGTCGCCAAATCAAAGTCGATGTTGTATGCCGCCATCGATTCGCGTTCGACGACGTTGTTGCCTGGCCGGTCATCGACCCACAGCACGAGTCTGTGACTTTTTGCCG
>DATFCF010000623.1:0-2066 GCA_035253445.1 Mycobacterium sp. | reverse complement strand
CGTTGGTGGCGGCGGCGCTCGCCGTGGCGGTGGGCTGGTTTCTGCCGCTTCTCGGCATCAGCCTGGTCGGCTTCGTGCTGGTCGATTTCCTGATCGCGGCGGTGAAGGCGCGCCGCTACTCGAAGACCACCTGACATGGTTGCTGACCCACATGCCGACCGAGGTCCACCGACTTGTCGGCGCCCGGACCTACACTCGCCTTGCCCAGGGAACGAAGCGAGCACGACGAGACGGGAAGGCGGGCCGAGATGCGATTCGTACACACCGCCGACTGGCAACTCGGCATGACCCGTTACTTCCTGAACGGTGAGGCGCAGCCGCGGTATTCGGCCGCACGGCGTGCCGTCGTGGCGGGTCTGGGGTTGCTGGCTGCCGAAGCGGGAGCCGAGTTCGTCGTGGTTGCCGGCGATGTCTTCGAGGACAACCAACTCGCACCGCGGGTCGTCAGTCAGTCCCTCGAAGCGATGCGGGCCATCGGCGTCCCGGTGTACCTGCTGCCGGGCAACCACGATCCGCTGGACGCCTCATCGGTCTACACCAGCGCGCTGTTCACCTCCGAGTGCCCGGACAACGTCACGGTTCTCGACCGGCCCGGTGTGCACGAGGTGCGGCCAGGGCTGCAAATCGTCGCCGCGCCATGGCGCTCCAAGGCGCCGACCGCCGACCCGGTCGCCGACGTGCTTGACGGACTGCTGGCCGACGGGGTCACCCGCATCCTCGTCGGGCACGGCGCCGTCGACATCTTCGTCCCCGACAAGGACAGGCCGTCGCTGATCCGGCTCGCGGCGCTGGAGGCGGCCATTGCCCGCGGCGCCGTGCACTATGTGGCGTTGGGCGACAAGCACTCTCGCATGCAGGTAGGCCCCACCGGGCGGATCTGGTACTCCGGCTCCCCGGAGGTCACCAACTACGACGACATCGAAACCGACCCGGGCAACGTGCTGGTCGTCGACATCGACGAGGTCCATCCGGAGCGGCCGGTTCAGGTCGATGCACGCCACGTCGGCAGCTGGCGGTTCGTGACGCTGCGCCGCTCCGTGGACAGCAGCCGTGACGTGGCCGATCTCGACATCAATCTCGATCTGATGCCAGACAAAGAACGCACGGTGGTGCGGCTGGGGGTGACGGGATCGCTGACCGTGACCGACAAGGCCGCGCTCGACGCCTGCCTTGACCGCTACGCCCGGCTGTTCGCCTCACTTGTGCTGTGGGAGAAGCAAACCGACATCGCGGTAATTCCCGCCGACGGCGAGTTCGACGATCTGGGCATCGGTGGTTTCGCGGCGGCCGCGGTCGACGAGCTGGTCACCACCGCCCGGTCCGACGCTGACGACGCCGACGATGCCCGCGCCGCGCTGGCGCTGCTCCTGCGCCTCGTCGACAGGGGTGTCGCATGAAGCTGCACCGGCTGGTCTTGACCAACTACCGCGGCATCACTCACCGCGAGATCGAATTCCCTGACCACGGCGTCGTGGTGGTCAGCGGCGCGAACGAGATCGGTAAGTCGTCGATGATCGAGGCGCTCGACCTGCTCTTGCACTCCAAGGACCGGTCTAACAAGAAGGACGTCAAGCAGGTCAAGCCGACGCACGCCGACGTCGGCGCCGAAATCACCGCCGAAATCTCCACTGGCCCTTATCGATTCATCTACCACAAACGCTTCCACAAGCGCTGTGAGACGCAATTGACAGTGCTGACGCCTCGCCGTGAGCAGCTCACCGGCGACGAGGCACACGAACGTGTACTGGCACTTCTGGACGAAACCGTCGACATGGGTCTGTGGCAGGCGCAGCGCGTGTTGCAGGCCGCTTCGACCGCCCCGGTGGACCTGTCGGGGTGCGACGCACTGTCGCGTGCGCTGGACGTAGCCGCGGGTGAGGCCGTGCAGCTGTCGGGCGCCGAACCGCTACTGATCGACCGTATCGACGCCGAATACCTGCGCTATTTCACGCCCACCGGCCGCCCGACCGGGGAGTGGGCGACCGCGACCAACCGGCTGCGCGCTGCCGACGACGAGGTGGCCCGTTGCGCGGCGGCGGTCGCCGAGGTCGACGATGCGGTGCGCC
>DATFCF010000622.1:0-2711 GCA_035253445.1 Mycobacterium sp. | reverse complement strand
AGCGGCCCACGAGGAAAATACGACCACTGTAGTGAGCGTTCTGTAGGTGTCCGAGTATCGTCCGCGCGTTCGATGTGGGCGCGGACGAGACACCCACAATCGCGATCGATCGCGCGTTGAGCATGCGCGAGACGGCGGATTGGTTGATCGGAGCTGGCATGGTGATTCTTCCCTCTCAGGATTGCTGTGTCGCGTCGAAGGACGGACGCTCGAGACGTGGGGCGCGTTTCTCGACAAATGCCCGGAGGCGGCCCTCTGATTGTCCGGAGACGGAGTTGCGCGCTACCAGAGTCTCGAAGAAAAGGGCGTCGTCGTAGGACATGTCGTTGACTCGGGACAGACCGTGGATGATTGTCCAGTTGGTGACCGGGGCGTTGGTAGCTACCTGACGCGCGAGCCGTATCGCTTCGCCGAGGGCATCGCCCGCCGACACACGGTACTGGACGAGATTCTGATGCAACGCTTCGTCGGCGGACAAGGCTCGACCGGTGAGCATCATGTCGGACATTCGCGCGTTGCCGACGAGGCGTTGGACTCTCACTGATCCGCCTGCACCCACGAAGATTCCGCGCTGCGCCTCTGGCAACGCGAAGAAGGCGGTATCGTCTGCCACGCGCAGTTGCGTGGACGCGGCGATTTCCAGTCCTGCCCCGATCACCGCGCCTGTGAGAGCACTGACGAACGGGATCGTTCCGCGTGCGATCTTGTCGAATGCAACATGCGGAACGTGCCTTCCAATAACAGGGCGCGCAAGGTCTCCGTCGGACATCTTGTGCATCACGTCTGCGAGATCGAGGCCCGCACAGAAATGATCGCCGAAGCCGAAAATGACAGCAGCACTAGACTCTTCGGATGCACGCTCGGCCAGATCGCCGAGCTCGGCGAACATGTCGTCGGTCATCGCGTTGCGTTTGCCTGGCCGGTTGATTCCGATCAGGGCGATCTTGTCGTCGATATCGTAGGTAAGAAGAGAAGTCATGATGTTCGTTCCTCTGTAAGTGAGCGACCGGCCCGCTTGTCGGCATCCCAATGGAAATTGAGAGCGTCCGAGGCCTAGATCACATCGAACCTCTCCGCCAACCGGCTTGTCTATGCTCTATCCGCCGAATAACCGACCCAATCGTCCAGAAATGTTGATTTCTGCACTACCATTCGAACGATGGATCACGAGCAGTTCCGCCCCTCGGAGGACGACGTGTTGGCGTCCCTGCTCGACGTGCACCGCCTCAGCACAGTGGTTGTGGGTCGTATCGACTTGGAGTCGCCGTGGCGGCTCGACGGAGTTCCCACCGACTTGCTCGTGATTCAGGTACAAGTTGCCGGCCAGAGTCATGTCACATTTCGCTCTGCTGCCGACACGGTTGTTCTCAACCCGGGAGACGTCGCGATCTATCCACACGGGGTATCCGATTCCTACCTGCACGACGGTTCGAATCCTGTTCGTGCAACGACGAAACTGACCGTGCCGTCGGCGCACCCACGGACTACGCCGGAACCGCTTCACCTCACCAAAGGGCCCGCAGACACCTCGATCATCGTGGGGCTGATGTCTATCGACCACGCTCCTCGAAGCGCACTGTGGTCGGCCCTCCCGACGGTGATGACCGTGTCGTCGGACGCACTTACCCGGCCGGGACAGTTGTCGTCGGTGGTCGACATGATGACCCTCGAGAGCGCAGCACCCGGATACGGCAGTACGCAGTTGATGAGCCGCTTGGTCGAGATGGTGCTCATTCTTGCGCTTCGGCGCGAGGCGTACAGCGATTCGCAGCGTCCCGGCCTACGCGCGCTCACCGATACTGTTCTGGCACCTGCACTCCAGAAGATCCACGCCGAGACCGGGGGAGACCTATCGGTATCGTCCCTAGCTGCGCAGTGTGGGTTGTCCCGCTCGGCCTTCGCCGCACGGTTCCTTGCGGCGGCCGGGCAGGCTCCTGGGGCCTACGTCACCGATTGGCGGATGACCGTGGCCGCCCGCATCCTCACCACCACCGACGCCAACATCGATCGCGTTGCGCTCTCGGTGGGCTATCGGAGCGAAGCCGCGTTCCGACGTTCCTTTTCAACCGCAATGGGGTGCACACCTCGCGAATATCGAGTACGACGACGCTCGGTCGCAGGGGAACCACGGAATCCAGGGGCCGGCCGATAGAGTTACGCCGAGGTCGCCGAAGACCGCCTCAAGATCTCCGACCGGAGGGTACGGTGCATCCCTACACCGGCGGCCCTCTCGGCCCGAGATTCGGAGATTCGGTGGCGGAACGTACGGAAGATGCTATTCAACTGCTACTTCCATGCAACACATCTCGAGCCTGAAAGTCAGTGAGGATCGAACATCGTCTGATCGGAGAGGTGCACGGTGTCACCGGTCCGTGGTGACGGCGCCGCCAAGCCGCCGGCGATACCGGGGCCGATCTGGTCAAGTTCTTGATGCGATCTATCCGGCAGCGTCAGCACTGCCCAGATGCTCGCCGCTGCAGTGAGTACCAGAAACAGGCCCACCGGCCAGGTATTGGTCGCTCCGCCCGCCGCAGTGAGAAGTGAGGTTGCGATCAGCGGAGAAAAGCCGGATCCGACAGTTTGCGCAAGCTGATAGGTCGTGGACACGCCGGTGTAGCGCCATTTGGTAGGGAACATTTCGGTGAGCATGACCGGAGCAACGCCGGTGACCGAGGTCATGACCAGACCGATATACAGCGCGATAGTGGTCA
>DATFCF010000621.1:0-2248 GCA_035253445.1 Mycobacterium sp. | reverse complement strand
TCGCCGGCTTCATGGTGGGCCGCGACTATGAGGCCGGCGGCATTGCCAAGCACGGTGCGAAGATGGTCACCGCCGTCGCCTGCGCGCGGGTGCCGAAGCTGACCGTGGTCATCGGCGGCTCCTACGGCGCGGGGAACTACTCCATGTGCGGGCGAGCGTATTCACCACGCTTCCTGTGGATGTGGCCGAACGCGCGAATCTCGGTGATGGGCGGCGAGCAGGCCGCCTCGGTGCTGGCCACCGTTCGCGGTGAGATGACCGCCGAGCAGGAAGAACAGTTCAAGGCGCCGATCCGCGAACAGTACGAAAGCCAGGGCAACCCGTATTATTCGACGGCGCGGCTCTGGGACGACGGGGTTATCGATCCCGCCGATACCAGAACGGTTCTGGGACTCGCGCTTTCGGTTGTCGGCCAAGCGCCGCTCGAGTCCGTCTCCTACGGCGTCTTCCGGATGTGATACGCATGCCTTCTAAGTCTTCTATGAGTTTCGATACGGTTCTGGTTGCCAACCGCGGCGAGATCGCCGTGCGGGTCATCCGCACACTGCGGGCGATGGGCATCCGCTCGGTGGCGGTGTTCAGCGACGCCGACGCCGGTGCGCGTCATGTGGCGGAGGCCGATATCGCGGTGGGCATCGGACCCGCGGCGGCGCGGCTGAGCTACCTCGACATCGATGCGGTCGTGGCGGCCGCGCAGCGCACCGGAGCGCAGGCAGTCCATCCTGGATACGGATTCCTTTCGGAGAACGCGAAATTCGCCGCTGCCCTCGAGGCCGCCGGCATTGTGTTCATCGGACCTCCGGTTGGGGCGATCGAGACGATGGGCGACAAGATCGCAGCGAAGGCAGCGGTGTCGGCGTTCGACGTGCCTGTCGTTCCCGGAGTCTCGCGACCAGGTCTCACCGATGCAGATCTGATCTCCGGCGCCGAGGAGGTCGGCTATCCGGTGCTGGTCAAGCCGTCGGCCGGTGGCGGCGGCAAGGGCATGCGGGTGGTGCACGAGCCGTCGGAGTTGCCGGCGGCGCTGGCCAGCGCTCGCAGGGAAGCCGGTGCCGCGTTCGGCGACGACACGTTGTTCCTCGAACGATTTGTGTTGAATCCCCGCCATATCGAGGTGCAGGTGCTCGCCGACGGCTACGGCAACGTCGTGCACCTCGGCGAACGCGAATGCAGTCTGCAGCGCCGTCATCAGAAAGTCATCGAAGAGGCGCCGTCGCCTCTGCTCGACGAATCGACCCGGGCCCGTATCGGGGCGGCAGCCTGCGACACGGCCCGTAGCGTGGACTACACGGGCGCAGGCACCGTGGAGTTCATCGTCTCCGCGGATCGTCCTGACGAGTTCTTCTTCATGGAGATGAACACCCGACTGCAGGTCGAGCACCCGGTGACCGAGATGGTCACCGGTGTCGACCTGGTCGAACTGCAGGTGCGCATCGCGGCAGGGGAGAAGCTGCCGATCACGCAGGCCGATATCGCCATGACTGGGCACGCCATCGAAGCGCGCGTGTACGCAGAGGATCCGGCACGTGGCTTCCTGCCCACCGGCGGTGAAGTGTTCGACCTCGCCGAACCGCAGGGCCGGGGTGTGCGGGTGGATTCCGGACTGTCGCGCGGCACGGTGATCGGCAGTGAGTACGACCCGATGCTGGCCAAGGTCATCGCGCACGCCGACGACAGGCCCGCTGCACTGCGTGCCCTCGACCGGGCGTTGGCCGACACCGCCGTTCTCGGCATCACCACGAACATCGAGTTCCTGCGCTTCCTGTTGGCGGATCCCGATGTCGTTGCGGGCCAGCTGGATACCGGACTACTGGACCGTCGAACCCCCGATTTCGTTCCCTCAGAGCCGGGTGACGACGGGTTGATCGCCGCGGCGGCCTACAAGTGGCTGCGAAGCTGGCCGCCGGTGGCCGGCGACCTGTGGCAGGTGCCGTCCGGATGGCGGATGGGGCAGCGGGCACCGACGACCTTACGGCTGCACTCCGGCGAACGCACCGACCATGTCTACTTGACCGGCACGCCACAAGCGGCGACCGCCTCCGTCGAGCACGGCGAATCGCATTCACTGACAGCGTCTCTGGACGGAGACCGGTTGGCGATCACCTTGGACGGCCTGCGCACCGACTACCTTGTCGCTGCCGCCGACGGCCAGATCTGGCTGTCCGGCGCGGGCCGGACAGCCGTCGTCGAGGAGGTGCGGGAAGCGCCGGTACGGCCCGACGACGAGCACAGCGGCGACGCCGAGCTC
>DATFCF010000620.1:0-2608 GCA_035253445.1 Mycobacterium sp. | reverse complement strand
CCGGCGCGGAGCTTTCGCGATCCATCGGCGGCTTCCGCCGAGCCGTCGGCGGACTTTCTGAGTCCTCCGGTGAGGCGGCGGCTGCCATCACTGAGCTTGCCGGCGCCGTCTTGCGCCCGGCCGGCCCCGTCGGCGACCTGGCCGATGCCATCGCCGAGCTTGTCGCTTCCGGTGACGAGCCGTTCGAGGCCGGGCTCCCCCTCCTTCAGCTTGCGGTCGGCCTTGTTCAGGCCCTTGGCGATGCGCCCGAGCTGAGCCGCGATGGACGCCGGCTTGAGGCGTTCGCCGTCGGGCTGGGTGATGGAGTTGACCGACTCCACGCCATCGACCTTGGCGACCGCGATGCTGACCGAGTTGAGCACCGCGAGGTCGCGGGCATTGCGCATGTCGTGGTCGGAACGGACCAGCAGATAGTCGGGCAGCGTCTCGTTGGCCGGGAAGTGCTCGTTGAGCGCGGCCAGGCCGAGGTTGCTGGGGGTGTCGGGTGGCTGGGCGGCACGCTCGTCGAAGGAGAGCTGCATCGACGGCAGCGCCGTCGCCAGCAGCAGGAGAAGCGCGACTCCAGCGGCGAGAACCCTGGCCGGTCGCCGGGCCACCAGGTTCCCGGTCCGTGCCCAGCGGGAGTCGGGCGAGGGCGGGGGAGCCGGGCCGATGCGTGGTCCGAGCCATAGCATCAGGGCCGGCGTGAAAGTGAGGCTGACCGCGACGGTGACGGCGATGCAGATCGCCATCGGGGGGCCAGTCGTCGAGAAGATGGCCAGCTCAGCGAACCCCAAGCCGATGGCACCCAGAATGACGGTGGCCGACGACGCAAGCAGGGCTGGGCCGATCCTGGCGGTGGACTTCGCGATGGCTTCGAGCGGAGCGAGTCCACCCGCGTACTCCTCGCGGAATCGGCTGATCAGAAACACGCAGTAGTCGGTACCCGCGCCCAGGGTGATGGCGATGACGAACGCGTCGGTGTAGGTCGACAGAGCCATGCCATGCTGCCCCGCCAGGGACAGGACGCCGCGGGTGCACAACAGCGCGACACCGATGGTGGCGAGCGAGACGAGCACGGTCGCGAGGCGCCGGTAAATCAGCCACAGGATGCTCACCAGCAGCAGTAGCGAGACCACCGTGACCTTCGCCGAGGCCTGGTTCGCCGCAGTGGACAGGTCCGCGATCATCGCCGGATCGCCGGTCACGTGGACCTTTGTTCCGACCGGGGCATCGAGGTCCGCCACGAGAGCGCGCAACCACCTCACGTCCTGGTCGGACTCAGGTGACCCGACCGCGGACGGCAGGCCGACCACGATGTACGTCGCCGCACCGTCGTCGCTGGTCAGCACCTTCCGCGCCTGCGGCCTGTCGATGTAGTCCTGCACCTCCGCGACCCGCTCGGGTTCCTCCTCCAATCGGTTCACCAGCGTCCGATAGAGACGTTGGTCAGTGGCGTCGAGACCGTCCTCGTCGGCGATGACGACGAACACGTAGGACTCCGTGCGGCCAGACCCGAATTCCGAATCCATCACCCGCAGACCCTTCAAGGTCGGCGAATCCTCAGGAAGGAACGCGGTGCTGCTGCGCTCCACCACCGTCGCCAGCGGGGTCACCAGAAGCGACAGCGCTGCAGCCGCAAGCACCCACGCGATCACGACCGCGACTGGGAACCGCAGCCCCAGACCCAAGGCCGAAGCGAGGCTCTTGGCGACGCCACCCTTGCCAAGGCGCACCAGCCACACCCGCTTTCTGGACTCAAAGTTTAGACTTTCAGTACAACATAGTACTAAGGTTACGTCCACGAGTCGGCATGGGCTACAGGTCAGACAGTGGCAAGAAGGGTTGCGAGTGGTGAGAAAGGTTCCCGCAAAGCTGGCCAGCAAGCTTTACGGCGCGGCTGAACTGATTGCAGAGCGCGGCTTGGATGGCACGAAGATCGAGGACATCGCCGAGGCCACCGGCATCCCCAAAGCGACGCTTTACTACCACCTCGACGGCAAGAACGGGGTATTGGAGTTCCTACTCGGCGACCTGCTCGAACTCATCGCCAGCGCTGTAGGTGTCGCGGTCAGCAGCGAAGAGGACGCCCGGACTCGACTGCGGGCGGCAGTCCAGGCGCAGTTGGGCGTGATGTTGGAGCACCCGTACTTGTGCCGCGCCCTGGTCGGCGACCTGGGCAGGGCCACCCGGCTGCCCGAACTGGCCATGGCCCTGAACACCGCCTTCTACAGGCCCATCGAGCAGCTGCTGGCCGACGGAGTCGCCGACGGGTCCTTGCGCGAAGTCGCAGATCCCGGCGAAGTTGCTCTTGGCATTTTCGGCGCGATCACAGTCGCCGGTCTGAGCCGGGCGGTCGACGGACCTTCGGACAATCCGGCCGACGACGCGGCACGCGCAACGGACGCCATCTGCGACTTGCTGCTCGAAGGCCTCTCCACGCAGCGTGATCCCGCAAGTTCCTGATCCACCTCATCCGAACCGCGAAGGAGACCACAAGTATGTCGAGCATCATGACGACATCCCGTGACAAGCTACGCGAGCGCCTGTCCTCGGTGATCCTGGTCCCGGCGCCGGCCAAGGTCGACGATGCTTGGCGGCGTATCAGTCGAAGCTGGAAAACGCGGCC